>CASBQX010000132.1 GCA_949127925.1 Synechococcales cyanobacterium PMM_0002 | reverse complement strand
GCTCTAGCTATTGCGCAGGAGAGAGATGGATTGGCGTAACCCAGGGACGGGAATGGAGCGCATGTTTGGGGTGAGGGGCCGCGAGAGCAGCTGGCACACTAGGAGGGCGATCGCATTTTTCTGACCAGTAGCCCTTGCCGCCAAGGGTTGCTAGAGCCAAGGGTTGCTAGAGATAATGGTTTTGTGGATTGAAGGCATCCTGCAACCCGTCGCCGACATAGTTAATGCTGAGTACAGTCAGAAAAATAATCAGCCCCGGAAAAATTGCCATGTGAGGCGCTGTTTCAATCCGGTTATATGCGTCAAACAGCATCCGCCCCCAGGTAGGGACGTCGGGCGGAAAGCCCAATCCTAGGAAGCTCAGGGTTGATTCGGTGATGATGGCATTGGCGATCGCCAGCGTGGCGGCCACAATCACCGGGCTGAGGACGTTGGGTAAAATGTGGCTCCAAATCAGGCGACGCGGACTAGCCCCTAGCGCTCGGGCAGCGGTGACAAAATCTCGTTCTCGCAAGCTCAAAAACCCAGCCCGCACCAGCCGCGCCACGCTCATCCAGTTCAACCCGCCGATCACTCCTACAACCAGCAGAAAAATGCCCAACTCTGCACCTGCTACTGCCCGCACCGCATCGCGAAATAGGTAAACCACCAGCAGCAACAGCGGCAGCTGGGGCAACGACAAAAACACGTCCGTCAGGCGCATTAACCCCGCATCCACCAGTCCGCCATAGAAACCCGCGATCGCCCCCACCAGCACTCCGAGGGCGATCGCCACCAGCATGGCCGCGATCCCGACAGTCAGTGAAATCCGCCCACCCGCCAACACCCTCGCCAGCTGATCTTGACCCAAATCATTGGTGCCAAACGGATGCGCCCAACTGGGCGGTGCCGCAGCCTGGGCAAAATCAATTTCGGTAATGGAGACCGGATACACCCACGGCCCGACCCACACACTCAGCCCAATCAGACCCAGTACCATTAGCCCCAGCAGCGCCGTGCGGTTGCACCGAAACCGTTGCCAGATATTCCGTTGCCCCGCTTGAGGCTCAGAGATAGCGGGTTCCATCGGATTGGATGGGGGGTATTCTGGCTGATTTTTATCCATTAATCAATTAAAGGTGCATTTTCGATTTCTATTGGTGGTAGGGGCATGGCACTGCCATGCCGGGTCGGATCAGGGCAGTGCCATGCCCCTACAGGTGTGACCCGTTCCACAATCTATCTAACTCGGATTAATGTCTCAGGAGGCGCTGCATGATCTAACATTCTCCTGTAAACTTTTCTTAAGAAGTTAAATTTTAACGAAGATGGCAACTCAACCCGGATTTGGTAAAAGTCAGCCTAAACCTAAGGTTTCCAAGCGATCGCAGGAACGTGCTGAAGCCTCTACACAGTACGACAAGATGAAGGCTGATGGCATCCCAGAGTATGAAGTATACATTCGGATTAGAGATAAGAAGGGTTGGTACCCGGTGGGGGCGATCGCCGTCAAGCGCTCCAACCAGATTAACCAAGCCATTTATGACAGCCAAGCGCAATTGCTCCAAGGAGCATTTCGCCTTTTCCCCACCCTGCGCAAACACCAGACCCAGTTGGAATACGGCTATCGGCTGAAAGAGTATAAAGACGAACCGATTCAACTGGCCGAACCGCCTAAAACTACCGCGACTTCCGGGATTCAGTCTGCTCTGACTAAAGTCGCCGTTGGTATTTCATCGTTATTTAAGCGCAATTAAATTGAGCTGAACAGTTATCTTTGCGGATGCTGTTACATCCGCAAAGGCACCGTTGCAGGCCCCTTCATAGGTAACTCCATGTCCCAGTTAGAGCGTCTGCTGTTGATGGCAGAAGATGAGTTGACCCAATACAGTACCGATGCCCGCAAAATTGAGAAGCTGCGCCAAAAAGTCAGCCTGTCGGTATCGCGGGTAGAGCAACAGCGGATTCAGGCAGAGCTGAAGGCCGACATGCCCACCGATGCGATTAGCGAACTGATTGAAAAGCAGCGCCAAACGGTAGCATTGCCCTTCTGGGGGATTGCCGGATTGGGGCTGCTGCTGGGCATTTCCTTCATGCAGCCGCTAGATTTTGTCGCCACCATTCTAGGCACAGTCGCAGCGATTAAAATTCAGCAGCGCGGCTGGAAATTGCAATCTAGACGGCTGGTGCTGCAAACCCTAGAAGACTTGGAGCAACGTATGAACAATCCTGCCAGTTCCTAAAGCATCGTTAGGCTATAAGTCGTACCGTGAAGAGTCAAAATGCATAGTTTTATTCCGCCCGAACGGTTCTTTCCGTATCTAACCTGGACGGAAATTCAGCAGATGCCAGGGAAGGAAAACGTCGTATTGCTGCAACCAATTGGAGCCATTGAGCAGCATGGCCCACATCTGCCGCTGGTGGTAGATGCCGCGATCGCCACGGCCACCGTTGGGGGCGCACTAGCCCGACTAGAACCCAACATCCCGGCCTATGCCCTGCCAACCCTGTGCTACGGCAAATCGAACGAGCACTGGCATTTTCCAGGCACCATTACGCTCACGGCTCAAACCTTAATGACAACCCTAATGGAAGTGGGGGAAAGCCTCTACCGAGCAGGGTTTCGCAAGCTAGCGCTGGTCAATGCCCACGGCGGGCAGCCCCAGGTATTGGAAATGGCAGCGCGCGACCTGCATCAGCAGCACGAAGATTTTTTAGTATTTCCGCTGTTTGTTTGGCGTGCGCCTAACTTAGACGTGGGCTTTTTGACGCCCAAAGAGGCAGAATTCGGCATTCATGCTGGCGATGCCGAAACCAGTCTGATGCTGGCGATTTTGCCAGACCAGGTGCAGATGGAGCGGGCTGTCGCCGAATATCCTCACGGGTTGCCCGCCGACAGCTTGCTGAGTATGGAAGGGAAGTTGCCATTTGCTTGGACAACCCGCGACCTCAGCCGCAGCGGGGTGTTGGGCGATCCTACTGTGGCAACCAAGGCCAAAGGCGATCGCATTTTAGAATCTCTAGCGGCCAGTTGGGCGCGTGTGATCCACGACCTGCATTACTTTCAACAGCCCCAAGCCTGGAAAGATAGCTGAGATTTAGCCAGCAGGCTGATTTCCATCCTGCTTCTAGGGTTGACCCACTTGAATCGCCAGCTCTCTAGCCTCGTCGCCCTCAGCTTGGATGGGCAGCTCAAACCAAAATACAGCACCCGAATCAGGCGCGCTGTTGACATTAATCTGGCTTCTGTGCGCCTGGATAATTTGCTGGCACAGATATAAGCCCACCCCTAGCCCGTGGGTGTGACCTGCATTGGTTCCTCGCTGATGCAGGCCAAATAGCTGTTGACACTGGTCAGCCGGAATCCCAACACCGTTGTCTTTTACACTGCACCGCACCCGGCCTGCTTCCACCCGAGCCGCGATCGCCAGTTCAACTCCCGGAGGATTATGTTTAAGCGCATTAGTAATTAAATGCTCAAACACGCGCCGAATCTGGCAGGGATCGCCATAAGCCAGGGGCAGATCGGGCGCAATGTGAAACGTTAGCGTAGCTTGATCTTTTGTAATTAACGGCTGTAAACTAGCGCCAATGGCTAAAATTAGCTCGTCCAGTTGAATCGGCTGACGCTGCAATACCAGCGGTTCGGCTGTGCAGCTATAGGCATCGAGCAGGCAGTCAATTTGCTTAATGTGGCATTCTACTCCCTGTACCATGCGCTCTAACGTAGAGCGAGGAATTGAGATCACCTCAGAGCAGGGTTGAGGCTCGACCCCGACGCCCTCTAGCAGGTTTTTGATCACCATTTGCATCCCCAGCGTCGGGTTACGCAAATCGTGAGCCATCGCATGGAGCAGCGATCGCAACGATTGTTCTGTTTGCTGACGGCAGCTGACAGCAGCGTGCAGTTCCTGATTTTTTTTACTGACTTGCTGACGCAGCCGCCGCACCGAGATCAGCGTCTGCACCAAGGGCAATAGGGTCTGCGGTTGAAAGCAACTAACTAGGTCATCATCAGACTCTAGAGCTGATTTGAGCAATGCCGGAATTGAGGCTGGCGTCAATGTCAGAATCGGAATAGTGCTAGGAATGCTGCTACTGGTCGTAAGGGCTTTGAACTGCTGATAGGTTGCTAAAACGGGTAGACCAAGCACAGCACCGTCCAGCACAATCACGTCGGGTTGTTGTAAACCCAGATGGGCGATCGCCTCTGCCGCTGTAGCAGCCACTTGAACCGTGAACCCGCCATCGGCGATCGCATCTAGCCACAGGGCTAAGCTAGTTGACTCAGCATTCACTAACAAGACCCGACCGGGAGGAGCGATCTCAACATCCATGCTTAAAATCCATCGCTTAAAGCCAAACATGTATCAGAGTTGTCATAAAACATGCGTGGTGTTCATTGGCAATCATACGGGTTGCATTGGCTTCAAGCCCTCACCTTACTGGGTGTTTTTAGGCAACATGGTCAGAACAGATAAATCTAGAACAGATAAATCAGCACAGCCTGAGATCCCGAATGCCTATGCCCGAATGCCTAGGGAGACGGTGGCGATCGCGGCAATGCCTCTCTAAAATCTTGCAATCAAAAAAGAGCTGAAACCGTGGTTTCAGCTCTTTTTTGTGATTTTAATTTGGAAACCCGCAACCCGGTATTGCATCTGTGATGCAGACCAAACGTTAGGATACAGCGACTACTCAATCAGCGGTGGCAGGCTCCTTCGCTTTTCTCTCAAACACCTGAATATTTGGCTCCAGTAAGATAAAGCCGTTCTCGGTTTCTTTGCCGATCCGTCCGGCGATCGCAGCGATCCACTGCGGGTAGTTAGCCTGCGCGTCTTCTAATTTCTTCCAGATTTTTGGCTTAACGGTGATGCTCACCAATCGCCCTTCACAGTCTACTTCGAACTCCTTCCAGCCGTTTTCAACTGTTTTAGCCTCTGGATACTCACTAATTTTGATCGTGACTTCCAATTTTCCTGGTACTGGCATCCGCTCAACTCCTTAACTTCTACTCTCATTCCTAGGAAGCGCTCCTAGGCCAATCCCCATGCTGATTTAGAACTAGCATGGGGATTCATTTTATCCCACTCATCTTAAAAAGAAAAGCCTCAGAACTCTAGGTTCTGAGGCTTTTCTTTTTAACGCGCCCTGGAGGACTTGAACCCCCGACATCAGGTTTTGGAGACCTGCGTTCTACCAACTGAACTAAGAGCGCAAAGCACAGCAACTGATTACAGCTGATGCTACCTCAGTCTATCAGGTTGCTGCTTGCTTCGGGCAATCTAGTGCTCAATAAAATGTTGCATTTGGGAAAACGCATCATTCCACGACCTAGAGTGGCCGGTCGAACCGCTGCTTCAGTCGGGTTGCCTTGCCCACGCGATCGCGCAGGTAATAGAGCTTGGCGCGACGTGCCTTGCCTCGACGCAAGACCTGAATATTGGCAACGCGAGGAGAATGGAGCAAGAACACGCGTTCTACACCAACGCCCTGAAAAATTCGCCGTACGGTGATGGTTTCGTTGATGCCACCATTCCGCATGGCGATTACGGTGCCTTCGTAAGGCTGCACCCGTTCTTTACCACCTTCTTGAATCAGCACGCCAACTTTTACGGTGTCCCCAACGTAAATTACGGGCAAATTTTCCTTGATCTGCTCCGCTTCAATTGAGCGGATGATTTCCTGGGCGTTCATAGCTACCTGAAAAAACTCACAGTCCTATATATTAGACTGTGAGTTGGGTATAAGTCTACCTATTTGCAGTAATTCTTACGCCCTGTCGCTTTTATGGTGAGCCAGCATTGTGAGCCAGCGGTAGGATGAAGGGAAACTTGCGGCCTCTGTTATTCGTCGTGTTTCAAGACTTGAAACCAATCCATCGTGTTTCAAGTCTTGAAACCAATCCACTGTTCGCACGCTTGCGACCTACCCTAGAGTTATGGCGTCCACCCTGAAGCTACCCACTGCCCACGCTGCCGCTGCCGAACTTACGCTAGTTCAGCAACCCGATCCTGCCCAGCTTGACAACATTAAAGCTCAGCTTGATTTAGTGCTATTGGCGCTAGAGTCACTAGCAGCGATAGGTTCAGATGCCATGTTAAAGGCAGCGGCAGATCTGGATTTGGCGGACGTCGTAGCCGATCGGGTGGCGCTGTGGCGGCTGCGCCAGTCTAGCCCCCTGCGCAAAGGTCAAGGGCGCAAGCGGATGGATGTAGAAGAAGCGCGATCGCTGGTCTTAATCATCTGCCATTTGGCCAATCAGCACCAGGAACTGATTCGCCGCGCCGTCACCTTACTAGAACAACTGACCGAGCAACATCGCGAACCTCATCAGGCTGCACTATTGGGCGACTATCTCGACTCCTTCCACAACACCTACCAAGAACGCATGGAAGAAAGCGACAGCGCCTCCCCCGACCAACTGACCTACCTAGCGCTGAAGCTGCTGATCGATCTGCTGTTCTACAGCGCCCCCAACGGAGTTCGCCGCCTCTGGCT
>CASBQX010000131.1 GCA_949127925.1 Synechococcales cyanobacterium PMM_0002 | reverse complement strand
GACTATGCTGGCGTTTTCCAGTGTCTCAACCAAAGCGTCCGTCATCGTACTGTTGGTCTCCGTCTTGCGGGATGACTGGATGGTTGGGGTCGTCGGCGTAATCGTTCTCAGTGTGGGCAATGCTGGGTTTATGCTGCTGGCACATATTTTGCAACGGATGGAGGATGCATGATTGACCTGCTGAGCTATGGCTGTATTGGGGTTGGATTGGTCTTTTGGTTCTGGGGTACGCCGGTTCTGCTCACCCAGCGATCGGTGCTATTCAAACTACATAATCTTTCGGTGTCCGATACCCTTGGCTCGATCTCGATTATTTTTGGGCTGCTCTTGCAGCGACCCCGAGAATGGCCGCTGCTGCTGCTGGCCATCCTTTCCCTAACCCTCTGGAACACCATGCTGGGCTACGTGCTAGCCTTTTGCTCCAGCAGCAGCCCCAACAGCAGCCCCAATGGCGGGAGGAATCACAATGGATAGCTACATCTATGTGCTGGCGGCGCTACTGCCCCTGGCTGCATCCATGGTGATTTTTCAGGCGAACCCCTATCATGCCCTAGTGATTCGCGGCATTTTAGGCGCAGTGGCAGCGATGGTTTATGCCGTGTTAGGCGCAGCCGATGTGGCCCTGACCGAGGCTCTCGTGGGCACCCTGCTGGCGATTACGCTCTATGCCGTAGCAGTGCGCTCCTCTCTCGTCTTGCGTTTAGGGGTGCTCAAAGATGATTTGAGCATCGCCGAGCAGGAGACAGACTCGCTCCAGTCTCGCCAGTTCCAGCAACGCCTCGATGGACTGCGAAAGCTGTTTGACCAATATCACATGCGAGTCGAACTGGTGCCCTACATGAGTCAGTCTGACTTGCAGCAAGGGCTGATCAATCAAGAAATTCATGCCACCTGCGCTCAACCCACATTGGCGCAGGCAAACCCGACTCAGGCAAACCTAACCCAGGCAAACCTAACCCAGGCAAACCTAACCCAGGCAAACCTAACTCAGGCAAACCTAACTCAGCCAGCATCAAAGCCGCAAAACCACCCTGAGCCAACGCAATTCTATTGCCTGACAACTCGGCTCCGCCGCATCCATGAGATTCTGCAAACGGAGTGGATGTCATCCACAACCCTAATCGATATCAACGCAGCAGAGTCCAGAGAGGTGCAGTCGTGAAATGGATCTACATCGCGGCAGGGATCGCGTTTTATCTCAAAATGCTTCTTCTCCCCAATGCCGCGCCGCGTTTACCATTTTCGATCGTCGATGCGGTGCTGCAAGATAGTGGTGTGCCCAATGTTGTTTCGGGCATCATTCTCCGCAATCGACTCTATGACACCATTTTTGAAGTGGTTGTGTTTACGATCGCCATCATGGGTGTCAACTATCTGCTCTCCAATGAACATCCCCTCAGTGAAGTGCATCAGTTCACCGATCCATCCTCCGTTCTATTGGCTCGATTGGGAGCGACCATTGCAGCAATAGTGGGGATTGAACTGGCGATTCGGGGGCATCTCAGTCCCGGTGGTGGCTTTGCCGCAGGGGTAGCGGGCGGAACGGCGATCGGCCTGATTGCTATGACCTCTTCCCCAGAGCGGATGCAGTCGATTTATCAGCGCTGGCACGCCGCCATCTGGGAAAAAATTTCCGTGTTGGTGTTCATTGTACTGTCGATGATTACACTCGCTGGGATAGAACTTCCCCACGGTGAACTGGGCGAACTGTTCAGTGGTGGGATTCTTCCCATCCTCAATATTCTGGTCGCCCTTAAAGTCGCACTGGGATCATGGACCGTTGTTTTGATTTTTATTCGCTATAGAGGGCTGTTGTGAAAAATAAAAAGTTGAGTAGCTGGACTTGGATTTAGAGAAAAAGCTTTCCACCTTAAGCAAAGGTATTTTTTCAGGATTATGGTCTTAATCCTGGCAGGACTAGAATTTTTTGTAGCGGGGATCATGGCCTCACCTGGCCTCACAGTCGAGCCAGCTAGGATTTTTGGTGCTGTTTTTTGCGATCGCCGTATTTTGCCAGAGTGCCTACGGAGCGCAAGAATATGCGGCTGATGCGGTATTAACTCGTAAGCACGCTAAAGCGAGAGATGGGGACTCAAGAACGCCAGCGGTTGGCTCATATTGGCCGCAAAGCCCAAAATGCCAGGGTCGCGATGCTGGTAAATCAACGTCCCTTGAGTATCAAACAAAAACGTACCACCGCGCTGGGTTAGGTAAGCGGCATTGGGCACGTAGGTTTGCCAATGCGCCAGCACTTCGCTCATATTGCGCAGCCGCAGCGTCGCTAGCTCAAACGGACGCTGAAACTGACTGCCACCGGCAAACTGAAAGATCGAACCCTTGAGGGCAGGCAGCGGTGGCGCTTTAACCACCGCTTCATCAGGAATGAGCTGCGGGGCATGGCGATCGCCCCGATAGCCGCGAAACACTTCTGCTAACGTCCCCGGACTGCCAATCCCAGCACACATCAACATCAAATTTAGCCACGCATTTTGAGCCGCCGATAGTCCGCCTAATTTCAGCTTCAGCCCTGGATAAAGCCGAAGCTGGCTGTGCAGATCTGCCTGCGGATCGACAAACAGCCAGTCTTCGGGAAACCCTGTAAATTGACAAAACCGTTGACCCGCAGTGCGATCGCCAATCCCCACTGCCCGGATCGTTAGCCCCGCCGCCGCTAGCTGTGCGGCCTCCCGTTGCAGCCACCAGGCATATTCAAGGCTGTCAAAATCTCCTAGTTGCGGCCACACCAGCACCAGCAGCCGGGTTGCGGGTACACAGCCATCTAGGATTGGTACCGTTTCGCCATCACTGATGCGCTGACGCCGAGTCTGCTGCAAAATTGCCAACGTATCCATACGACTAATCCTCTGGGGCTGACCGTTGCTCGTGATCTTGGGCTTGGCAAGGCAAAAATTGTTAGAGTGCCGCGAGCGGCAACCTACTTGTTTGCAAATGTTAAGATTGCCATACTGATAAGAATATGGTCTTTAATCCTCGCGTCTAGGAAATTCCTGAAAAGGGTATGGTGACAACTCCTGATATGTCTGACAACACCTCTGACAACAGCTCTACGCCCCATCCTCCCATGTCCCTCCAGGCAAAGCTAGATGCCTACTACCAGGAAGTTAGAGCCATTATCCTGGCGCGCCAAAATCCAATCACTGGATTGTTGCCCGCCAGCACTGCCATCAATATCCACGGCAACTACACCGATGCCTGGGTAAGAGATAACGTTTACAGCATACTGGCCGTATGGGGCTTGGCGCTGGCCTATCGCCGCATTGGCGCAGATCGAGGCCGCTGCTACGAGCTAGAGCAAAGCGTGGTCAAGCTGATGCGAGGGCTGCTGTTTTCCATGATGCTGCAAGCACCCAAGGTAGAAAAGTTTAAGCAAACCCAAGACCCACTAGATGCCCTGCACGCCAAATATGACCTCTGTACTGGGGGCACCGTAGTCGATGACGACGCCTGGGGGCACCTCCAGCTCGACGCCACCTCTCTATATTTGCTGATGCTGGCGCAGATGACGGCTTCGGGGCTACAGATTATTTTCACCCTAGATGAAGTCAACTTTATCCAAAACCTGGTCTATTATATTGGCCGTGCCTACCGCACTCCCGACTACGGGATTTGGGAGCGCGGCAACAAAATTAACCACGGCAAGCCCGAACTCAACGCCAGCTCGGTGGGGATGGCCAAGGCAGCATTAGAAGCCCTCAGTGGTCTCGATCTGTTTGGCGTCCGAGGCAGTCAAGCCTCTGTAATTCACGTCTTACCCGATGAAATTGCCCGTGCCCGCAACACGCTAGAGTCGCTGCTGCCGCGCGAATCGGCCTCAAAGGAAGTCGATGCAGCCTTGATGAGTGCGATCAGCTATCCGGCGTTTGCGGTAGAAGATTTGAATCTGGTAGAGCGGACTCGCCAAAACGTCGTCGGCAAATTGCAGGGACAATATGGCTGCAAGCGGTTTTTGCGCGACGGCCACCAAACCGTATTAGAAGACATTAGCCGCCTGCACTATGAACCGTGGGAGCTAAAGGCATTTGAACATATTGAATGTGAGTGGCCCCTGTTCTTCACCTACCTATTTCTAGATGCGCTGTTTCGGGGCGATAAGGCGCAATCCGAAGACTATCGCCAGCGGTTAGAAACCGTACTCGTCGAGCAAAATGGCATGCGCCTGTTGCCCGAAGTGTATTATGTGGCAGAGGACGCCATTGACGCAGAGCGCAAGGAGCCTCGTAGCCAAAGTCGCTTGCCCAATGACAATGTGCCGTTGGTTTGGGCGCAGAGCCTATACCTACTAGGCCGTCTGCTGCAAGAGCAATTAATTGCGCCGGGAGACATCGATCCGCTGGGGCAGCATTTGCGCCTCGGCAAGCAGCCCAAGCCGTCGGTGCAAATTGCCCTGATGGCTGAAGATGAAAGCCTGCAAATAGAACTAGCAGCCTTTGGGATTGCGACGCAAACGCGCCAGCAGGTCGATCCAATTCAGGTTTGGCATTCGGGGCAGCTATCGGCAGTGCTGACCCAAATTGGGCGCAACGATAAGCTGGGCTTGAGTGGCCGTCCGGTGAGGCGTCTGCGCAGCCTCACCACCTCTCGGGTGTTCAAAATTCGGGGTGAAACGCTAGTATTTCTGCCGTCGTTTTTAGATCAACAAAAGTTTTATTTAACCCTGGATTACCACTTCCTGGTGACGCAAATTCGGGGCGAAGTGGCCTACATTCAAAACCATTGGCATCAGCTAGGCCGTCCGACGATGACACTGCTGCTGACCCATGATATGTTGCGGGATCAAGCTCCCCTGCTGGAGTTGTTTACCGAAT
The DNA here is from genome assembly GCA_949127925.1 of Synechococcales cyanobacterium PMM_0002. Lineage (GTDB taxonomy): Bacteria > Cyanobacteriota > Cyanobacteriia > Elainellales > Elainellaceae > CASBQJ01. Next base: position 6,891 of record CASBQX010000131.1, on the reverse strand, counting down.
TGCAGGATGGGCAGTGTGGCAGTGTTTCGGTCAAGCTGGGGCGGCTGCAAGAGCTAATTCGCACCGCTGGCGTCGAACGGTTTGACTTTATTCACGATATCGACTTGACCGAGTCGTTTGTTCAAGATCCGGTGCCTCAGCCCTTTTACCTGACGTGTGGCGATCGCCACACCGTATTAAACAGCGCTCGAGAATTTATGCTGGAGTGCGAGAGCGATCTTTTGACCCTGGTGGATGACCTGCGCCGTTCAACGAACCTGTATGAGCAAATTGAACTGCTGGAGGCGCTGAATCGACTAGAAGGGCTGGAGTTTGATACAGAGCTAGGTGACCCTGGACAGCCCGTTACAGTGGCAGACCTATTAGATGAGGTTTACACGCAGGCGAGCCACTTGCGTCTGTGGGCGGTGATTCGGCGGGCGGCGGGCTTGCTGGACAAGGTGGACGTGGGCTTGTCGGATGCCGTAACCGACATTTTGGTACGGCAAAAGCAAATCGCGGTCGGCAAAGCCTATAGCGAAGAATCGCTGATTACCCGCCCGATGTCCACCGTCGAAATTATGGACAAGATCCGGGAGTTTGTGCGGCAAGATATTTGCGATCGCCCGCTAACTCAAGAAGTCTTGGTCTACCTCAGCATTTTGATCAAAACCGACCCGCATTTGTTCAAAGGCTTTTTGACCCTGCGAGTGGGTCACCTGATTTTGCTGATTACCAGCGAACTGGCTCAAAAATTGAGGATCACCCAAGATGAAGCCTACGACCACCTGATGCAGCTCAGTCCGTTTGAAGTCAAAAACCGTCTCAGTCAGGTATTGCAAGGCTACGAAGACTCCAACAAAACTCTGTTTCAGCAGGAAGCACTACAGGTGCGGCAGCGCCAAGACATTGAGTGGAGCATGGCAACATGGGCCAGCGAAGATATGGCCACAGCCGAACCAAATGCTGCCGATGCCACGACTCCCGATGCCACCATTAGCTGGGCGAAGCGACGCCAAATGCAAGGCTCCCTCAACAAAGTGCCGCAAGACTTTTACCCTAGTGTCTGGACGGTGCTGCAACATAGCAAAGGGCTGGTAATTGGCGATAAGCTCGATCGCCGTAACCGTCTGGACAGCGAACTGGTACTAGAAATGACGCCTGGGGAAACCAACTTTGCCCTGCGCGTCGAGCATTTACTCAACAAAATTCAGGCTCCCGAATATCATCAGGTCAACACCGAAGCCCTGATGGCACTGGCGGCGATCGCCAAACACAACCCTGATCTGCAAATCGAACAGTACATTGTCTTGGACGTGTTCATTGGCCACGCGGTTCGCCTCGCTTGGTTAGACAGCCACCCCGACGACGCTCATCGCTACGACGAATTCAAAGCACAGGCATGGCGCTCTTTCTATCGGCTTGCTCCCGATATTTGCGCTAATTATATGGTCAAAGCGCTGCGCTTCCTCACCGAACAAGGACAGGCGATCGCGGTCTAACCAGTTGCTCGGCTGCTTCGAGTGATCTACAAAGACACAGTTTTAGCCTGTCTGTTGGGAGAGCGGCGTTCTAGAAAATCCTTAGTGCGAAGATGTCAATTCCTTGATAAAGTACTTCTTGGCAACTACGACCGGGATAGAGCAAAAGATTCTGCAATTCAGGATCAATCTAGAACCGTTATTGAGGCACAGCAGAGTAGTCTTAGCAATTAGTAAAAGACTATAATTTAGTATTTTTTGAGGAGGAATTTAACAATGACTGAATTGCTTGAGCAAGTGATTGCCCAACTGAAAACTTTACCTGCTGACGAGCAGGATGCGATCGCGGCTCGTCTTCTTGCTGAGTTAGAAGATGAGCGGGTATGGAAAGCTCAGTTTGAATCCACGACAGATGCTCAGTGGGATCGTATGGCTGAGATGGTATATCTGGAAATTGCTGCTGGCGACATCACTCCTCTTGCCGAAGTGTTTCCGCCTCAATTGTAGTCATGAAATCAAGCGTTACAAAAGCGTTTCGCAAGAAACTAGATGGGCTTCCTGCATCAGTTCAAGAACAAGCGACCAAAACTTATGAACTTTGGCGTTCAGATCCCTACCACAATAGTCTTCAATTTAAGCGGGTTAGCCAGCGCCAACCAATTTATTCAGCTCGTGTGAGTTTGGACTACCGAGTGCTTGGCCTGTTGGAAGATGATCATATTTACTGGTTTTGGATTGGCGCACATGCAGAGTACGACGAGTTGCTTAAGCGGTTGTAGCGCTAGCAGCCTAAACCCTGTGCTTCTCCCCTGAAGATTTCTGCCTTGAGGATTATAAATTTATTAATATGCAATTCTCTGGGTAGGGACATGGCACTGCCATGTCCTCAAAGGTGCGTCAATTTTGCAGGTAGTTTAATTTGCGATCCTGAGTGTTTAAGGTTTCGTTGAGGACGAAGATTTTTGCAACCAAGTTTTAAACAGAGTCTAGTTGCCGCTTCATCTGCTCTAACTCGATCGCCTGAAACAGTGCCAAAAAATTGCCTTCTCCAAATCCTTTGGCCTGCAAGACCTGCTGATTGGTGCAATAGGTTTTGCGTTCGATTATCTCAAAAAAGAAGGTAGGCTGGGCGAAAATGGGCTGCGTAAACGCTTGTAGCAGCAGGGCATGGGGATTATCGGACTGCCAGTCGGCCAAGATTTGGTGATGGGCGATCGCCCTCCACTCTGGCTCAGACAAGGGAAACCCTGGCCGCAAGCGCAACTGATCGTAATAGACAGTCGGCACCGACAAAAAGGCCAAGCCAAGCTGCCGCAGGTGGGCGATCGCCGCCACAGCACTGGCCGCTCGCAGCGCAATATGCTGCACCCCTGCGCCCCGGTTAATGTCCAAAAACTCCTGAATTTGAGAATTAGCGGACGCGGGTTCATTAATCGGCAACTGGATCGACCCGTTTGGGTGACCTAGCACCTGGCTGCACAGCCCCGACTGCTGTGTCTGAATTGAAAACCGCTGCTGCCGCTGTAGCCCCAGCACTGCCTCGTACCAGGCGATCGCCCGCTCTAACTCCCCAACTGGGACATTCAATACTACGTGGTCGATGGCTAGCAGTTGAGCCTCGGGGTGAATGCGATCGCCTGCTGGCACAGCCGAAACTGGGATGGCTTGGAGCGTCACGTCCATTCCCGATGCTAAAAACCAGGGCAGCGTCAACACATGGTCATAAACCGATTTATAGCGTTGGGGTTGCGCCTCCACCAGCGTGTGCCGCCAGTCGCCCCAGCCTGCGATCGCTGCCCACCTGACTGATTGCCCCTCTTGCCCGTCTTGCTGCAACGACTGCAAAATGGTAGCACCCCAACGAGCTGCCTGCTCTAACAACGGCTGTAACTGTTGGACTCGAATCGCCACATCGGCTACACCGGGCGGGTGTCGAGTTAAGTAATCGGCCACGGGGCTATGCGCTGTCAGCGGTGACGATACCAGAAACCAGATATCTCCACTACGCACCACTGCGGTCTGCGAATGAGCATTGTGTGCGGTTGCGATCGCCTGAAAGCCTAACGTTTCCACAAACCAGTCGCGCTGCGCTAGCGCGTCTTCAACAAAAAAGTGAACGTGATCGATTTCCATCCCAGTTGTTCAGTAAAACACCCGCAGGGTGTTGAATGCTCTTTTCTTTAGTTAATACCAAATTTTTAGCGAAGTCGGATGCGGGGCCAGTGCCCTAGCAGGCTAGCGTCGTGCGATTGGCATCGCGTAAAAACAGGCAAAATCAGCTTAGAGGACTCTAGAGCAAATAGCTACAAACCTTAGACAGATGGCGATCGCGTAGACGGGATGATTTTTTAGACAGGCGGACGTGGATTGTTCCTAGAAAAATAAATGACTCTCGGGCTGAATGTTAATTTCCATCGGAACGGCCTGGGGATCGGCAGATAGGGCATACACAATCGCATCTGCGGCAGTTTCGGGGCGTAGCATCTTGGTGCGATCGACCTTGAGGCCAGCATTGTCCCAAAAGGGCGAATCGACGCCGCCAAAATAAAACAGGGTAAATTTGACGCCAAATCGCTTCAACTCATCGGCCATGCACTTACTAAAGCCCACCATGCCGTACTTCGAGGCGCAGTAGGCTGAAGCCATCGCCATCGGATGTTTGCCCAAAATACCAATCACGTTGCAAATGTGCCCCGACTTTTGCTCTTTCATGAGGTTGGCAGCGGCCTGACTGGTATAGAAACTGCCCTTCAGATTCAAGTCCAGCATGGCATCCAAATCAGCTGGCTCAATTTTGTTGTACTGCTTCAAAATGCCTGCCCCGGCCACGTTGACCAGCGCGTCAATTCTGCCAAATTGGGCGATCGCCTTCTGCATTACCGCCTCCACCTGCTGCGGGTCAGTGATGTCTGCCGATAGCGCTAGCACTTGGCTGGCATCCACCGCACCCAGTTGACTAAGCAGGGCTGACAAGTGGCTTTCTTGTTTCGATACCAACACTAACCGCGCCCCAGTCGGCAACAGTTTGCGTGTTAGGACGGAGCCAATTCCGCCCGTTGCCCCGACGACGACGATGACTTTGTCCTGCATGTTTACATTTCTTTACGTTTGGTCTCCCCTTTATCATACGCGCACTCAGTCGTAGAGGAGGGGCAAACTTAGACAGTGGTCAGTCATGAAAGCTCCCTTCGACTTCGCTCAGGGAGCGGTCGGTAGCTTGTTTCGACTTCGCCCAGGGAGCCGGTCGGCAGCTCGTTTCGACTTCGCTCAAGGAGCGGTCAGCAGCTCGTTGAGCGGAGTCGAAACGAGCTGAAACCTGTGAATTTATTTTTTGACCATGTCTTAGACGAAATGGTAGGGAGGCAGGGCTTCACTGAGGCTGAGTTGCCAGTGGGAACACAACGCAATCCACTGGTTGAGATGATCCGCCAGCACGGGTTCATGGGTGCGGTTGACCAACAGGTGAATGCGCTCGATGCCGTCTCGGGGTGTATCGAGCCGCCAGTTGGGATAGAGAGTGGCGATCGCCTCCTTCAGCATCCCTAACTCGCTCTGCTGCTGCTGCTGCTGTTCTAGCTGACGTTGAAACTGCTGCTTTTTGGCTAAAAAATAGCCCTTGCCGCTAGTATCTTCTGAATCTGTCGCGGTGATTGGGTCTACTAGGACTAGCTTCAGCGTATATTCTGCTTGATCCGACAGTACGGCTAGCTTATCTAAATACTCGGCAGCATGAGCCTGCAAATGCTCTAGCAGCTTGTCGCTCGACACAAAATAGGTGCCAAACCGTAGCGGTAGCAGCACCGTTTGCTCAAACATTTCACGGATCACCTGATCGTGATGTAAAACAGCCTGCATGAGCTGTTCATCGCTGCGCTGAAGCGCTTCTACATCTAGCTCTGCCTCAACTAGCGCCCCAATCCCCGAATCCCAAACGGTCTGCAAAGACCCAGCAATACCAGCAGGCAGCTCTAAGCTCGCCGCAGATTCAGGGATGAAGGCGTAGGTGTACATATGAAATGTGGACTTAGAAATGGAGCTGAGGAGAGTCGAACTCCTGTCCGCCCTGGGTAGTGGTATCTCATTCATTCACAGGTTTAGCTTCAATTAACCCTCGAAGCGGGGACTGCCACTTATCCCGGACAGTGGGATTCTCCAGTAAAGTCTTAGCTAGCAATCAACTGGAGGAGATTAGCTAGAGCATCCGTTGGGGGTTTTGTCTGCAATCCTTAACGGAGTCAAATCACAGACGCTCGAACCTATAAGAGGTGTTTAGGCAACCAGGGCTGCTTTACGAGCAAAGGGTACGATGTTGTTCGCATGTACGTGTTTTGAGCCATTGATTTACGAGAGTTAGCCCGCTCTCGACCTGCATCACAAGATAGGATTCGCCAAAACGTCGAAACCGTTACAGCCCCTTGATGTTGTTGTGTACATCACCCATTATAGCCAGAATGTCTGCTGTGGGTAACACTTTTTTTATTTGCCGCGTTCCCGGAGTCTCGCACCTTGCCTCGTGCCCGGAGTTGCCTCGTTCCCAGAGTCTCTCTGGGAATGCGTCTTTGGAGGCTCTGCCTCCAGTCCCAATCCGTGAAGGCAGAGCCTTCCAAGAGCCATATCTAGGCAGAGCCTAGATACGAGGCGACGAGGCAATCTAGGCTCTGCCTAGATACGAGGCAGAAAGAACTGTGTCAGGGTGCAGAATACAGGCTCTGACAGATCTGCGACACGGTGTCAGCAATTAGGTTGCCCGCCTGTTCGATGTCTGCGTCTGTGGTAAATTTTCCTAGGCCAATCCGGAGTGCGCCATCGATCGCATCTTGGGGTAATTTCAATGCTTGGAGAACATGAGAGGGTGCCTCAACCCCTGAGGAACAAGCAGAACCCGTTGAAATGGCTAGTTGATGCCGGATTCTGGCAATCACGGCACTATTGGGAATTCCAGGGATGGAAATGTGCAGATTGCCCGCCAGACGGTTCGCTGTATCCCCATTGATGACTAAACCAGCAATTTTCTCTAGCAGTAGGATTTGAAGTTTGTCGCGTTTGGTGGCGATCGCCCGCTCATCTGCTGCCATTTCTAGCGATCGCAGCCGACAAGCCTCCCCTAATCCCACGATCCCTGGAACATTGAGCGTCCCCGATCGCATCCCGCGCTGGTGTCCGCCGCCAAATATCAGCGGCTCTAGACGACAGTTTTTGCGAACAACCAAGGCTCCCATCCCTTTGGGAGCATAGAGCTTGTGGGCAGAGATCGCTAGATAGGTGATGCCCCATGCTTCAAACTGAATTGGGATCTTGCCGGCGGCCTGCGACCCATCACAGAGCAACGGAATATTGTAACGCTGGGCAATTTGGGCGATCGCCTGGATTGGATAAATATTACCAATCTCGTTGTTGGCGGCCATTACACACAGTAGCGACAGCCCATCGG
>CASBQX010000130.1 GCA_949127925.1 Synechococcales cyanobacterium PMM_0002 | reverse complement strand
GCACCATACCCAAGCGGTGGTGGCTGAGGGTAAGTATTCTCTAGTCGTGCTAGATGAGCTGAGTTTGGCGATTAACTTTGGCCTGATTGCCGAGGCAGAGGTGCTGCATTTTTTGGAGCAGCGGCCTAGCCAAATTGACATTATTTTGACCGGACCTGAAATGCCTTCGGCAATTCTGGAGATTGCCGACCAAATTACAGAACTGCGCCGCAGCCATCGCCCGTAGCGGTTGGTTGCCTGCGTGTGCTTCGGCCATCACGGAGCGATCGCCCCCGATCCACTGCGGATTAGCCACCGCTCCTGAAAGAAAGGTCACGGAATTGGAGTCATCGCCTACAATGAATGACTTGCAATGCATGACTTGCGATCGCCTGTGGAGATGGCCATGGTGCCCACTACCAATTTTCAAACGCTTTTACCCGCTCCTGTCGGGGAATTTTTGATTGAGCCACAATCGCTGGAGATGCAGCGTGGGATTGGAAGCGACACAAACGACCCAATCAGTTCAAGGGTTGAATTTTCGTTAGTCATCCCCACCTACAACGAAAGCAAAAATATCCAGCGGCTGGTGCAAATTTTGAGCGACACGTTGGCGCGAGTGTTGGGCGATCGCTTTGAACTCATTGTGGTAGACGACGACAGCCCCGATTGCACCTGGGCCGTGGCACAGGCCATGGTGGCCGACTATCCGCATCTGCGGGTGATGCGGCGGCAAGGCGAACGGGGGCTATCTACCGCAGTCATTCGCGGCTGGCAGGTGGCGCGGGGCAGGTTTTTGGGGGTGATTGATGGCGATTTGCAGCATCCGCCAGAGACGTTGTTAGGGCTACTAGATGCCGTGCAAAATGGTGCCGATTTGGCGGTGGCCAGTCGCCATGTAGATGGGGGTGGGGTGAGTACCTGGAGTGCGCTGCGGCGGTTTTTGTCGCGGGGGGCGCAGCTGCTAGGACTGGTGCTGCTGCCGGGGGTAATCAGTCGGGTGAGTGACCCGATGAGTGGCTATTTTCTGGTGCGGCGAGAGGCGATCGCCGACTGTCTGCTCAACCCATTGGGCTACAAAATTTTGATTGAAGTCATCGGGCGGGGCGATATTCAGCAGATTGCCGAAGTCGGCTATGTGTTTCAGGAGCGGCAGGAGGGTGCCAGTAAAGTTACCTGGCGGCAATACCGCGACTATTTGCATCATTTGGTGCGGTTGCGGGTGGAAGGGGGGCGGATTGGCCAACTGACGCGGCGACTCGATTTTCCGATTGGGCGATTTCTGCGGTTTGGGCTAGTCGGGCTAAGCGGTCTGGTGATCGACACCGCGATGCTCTATTTACTGCACGGCTTGTGGGGCTTGGGGCTAACCCGCAGTGCGATCGCCGCTGCCGAAATTGCCATCGTCAACAACTTTCTGTGGAACGATCGCTGGACGTTTGGCGACATGGCCAAGTCGCAGCGGCAGCGGGGCAAGATGCTTAAACGGTTCCTCAAGTTCAACGTCATTTGCTTGATGGGGCTAATCTTGAAGGTGCTGTTGCTCAACTTCTTATTCGGCGTACTCCAGATCAATCCCTACGTGGCCAACGTGCTGGCGATCGCCATCGTCACCGTCTGGAACTTCTGGGTCAACCTCAAACTCAGCTGGCGCACCAGTGATGTGTGTTAGGGCAAGGGGTTGGGAATGCTGGTTGGGTAGGGGCTTGGCAGTGCCATGCCCCAGCAGAACCGTGCGTGGCCGAAAATCCCTGGAGGGTTATTTTGGAAAACGTTGGACTGGTGGCCATTGGCCGCAATGAGGCCGATCGCCTGCGGCAGTGTTTGACTGCTGCAATTGGCATCGTGGCTGGGATTGTCTATGTCGATTCTGGCTCTACCGATGGCAGCATTGAGTTAGCAAAATCTTTGGGGGTGGAGGTAGTAGCGCTAGATCTGTCGCGTCCCTTTACCGCCGCCCGTGCCCGTAATGCTGGATGCGATCGCCTGCTGGCCCTGCATCCACAGCTCGAATTTGTTCAGTTTGTTGATGGTGACTGTGAACTTGTGGCTGGCTGGCTGCTTCAGGCATGGCAAACCCTCCAGTCCCAGCCCCAGGCTGCTGTAGTTTGCGGGCGGCGGCGCGAGCGGTTTCCCAATCGCAGTCTTTACAACCGCCTCTGTGACCTGGAATGGAATACCCCCATCGGCAAGGTCAAAGCCTGCGGCGGTGATGCCATGATGCGGATTGCTGCCATCCAGCCGATTGGCGGCTTCAATCCTACTTTGATTGCTGGAGAAGAACCCGAACTCTGCGTCCGGCTGCGGCAAACGGGTTGGCAAATTTTGCGGCTTGATGCCGAAATGACGCGGCACGACGCGCAGATGACCCGCTTTAGCCAGTGGTGGCAGCGATCGCGACGGGCAGGGCACGCCTACGCGGAAGGGGCATGGCTACATGGCCAATCGCCCGAACGGCACTGGGTCAAGGAAACGAACAGCATCTGGCTGTGGGGCTTGGGACTTCCGGCGATCGCCCTAGGACTGATCCCGTTCACCCACGGACTCAGCCTGCTGCTGCTGCTCGGCTATCCCCTACTCACCTACCGTACCTATCGCTACCTGCACGCCCAAGGGCATTCTGCTAAGGACGCTATCCTCTATGCCCTCTCCTGCGCGATCGGTAAATTTCCCAACGTCTTAGGCCAGCTCACGTTCCATCTCAATACCCGCTTAGGCCAACGCAGCCCAGTCATCGAATACAAGTAGAGACGCGATGAATCGCGTCTGATTAACCTATAAAATTCATCGCGTCTGATTAACCAGACGCGATGAATTGAACGCGATGAATTAGACGCGATGAATCGCGTCTCTACGGAATTTTTTATCCTTCATTCTTCATTCTTTCTGTGCGAATCCATTCCGTTTGACGGTGGGTGACAAACCGCAGGTAGCGGGGAAGTTTGCCAAGCACATAAAGCGGGATGCTGAGCAGCGATCGCACCCCAATCGTAGTGCGGCCGAATTTTGCCCAGGTGAGGAGGAGGGCGATCGCCATCAAGCCACCCTGCGACCCGATTAGGAGAGCGACAGTCCAGGCGGCTCCTAGCAGGCCAGCATAGAGGGCGATCGCCAGTAGCCCCGCCCAGAGCATTACCAGCAGCGACAGAGGCGGGACACTAAGGTCAAGGGCGATCGCCAGCAAATCGATTCGACCTTGCCGGAGAGAGGCGCTGATTAGACGGGGCACTTGGGACAGCAGGGTGTGCAGGTGCCCGTGCTCCCAGCGGGTGCGCTGAGTGGCAGCGGCGCGGCTGTGGAGTGGCAGAATGCCTGTGACGTGAGCCGTGGGACACAGCCGGGGAGCGGATCCGGCGATCGCCAAATCTAGTCCGAGCTGCATGTCTTCGACAATATTGCCGCTGGCTAGAGGGACATGGCGCAAGATCTGCCAGGGAAAGGCCATCCCTGTGCCGGTGAGCAAACAGGGTAGCCCCAGCCGCGCTAGACCGCTGGGACGCACCTGGTTTTTGAGCAAAAAGGCAAGGGCAGAAATCATGCTGCCGGCGCTGGGGTTGGCGGGTGGTGCCATCAGGTAGATGGCCTGCACCGGGCGCTGTTGGCTAGCGGCCTGCTGGGCAATTTGGGCGATCGCCCCCGCCGCAAACTGGCAGTCGGCGTCGGCTATCACCACTACATCGGGTGGGTCGGCAGCCAGCCAGCGTCGGCCAAAATCTAGGGCGTATCCCTTACCGCGATGGCGGATATCTTGCCGCTCAATCACGGTGGCTCCGGCATGGCGGGCGATCGCGGCGGTATTGTCATCACAGTTATCGGCAACGACCAGGAGGCGATCGCGATCGCCCAACCGTGGCAAGATCGTGGATAGCGCTGCCTCAATGCCGCTGGCTTCATTATGGGCGGGCATCAGCACCGCTACCCGTGGCAAAGGCACCTCAGCGCTCAACGCGTGGGGCTGAGGCCGATGGGGCAGCCGAGGCAGACACGCCGCCATACATTCCGCCACCAAAACCCCCACCGGCACCGACAACAAAACGGCCAACCCCAACAGCACACCAGTCACTAACAGCATTACAGGCACCGAGCTTCCAATCGAAAGGATGCCCTAGTGTTCCCAACTGGGAGTTGCGATGTCGAACCTAGTAGAAGACGGCGCAAGTTTAGCTACCGTAGGGCGGGCATCTTGCCCGCGCAGGCTGGAAGCCTGCACGACGAACGGTAGGCAGATTTATGCCTCAGACTACTACGTAGTCTGTCGAGAAAAAATTGAGGGGTAGTGCGAGCAAGATGCTCACACTAATTCACGCGCTGGACTGGGGTGGTTAGCGTCAGCATCTTGGGCAGAATTTCTTCTGGGTGCAGTGGCTTGGTCAGAAAATTGTCGGCTCCGGCAGCTAGGCAGCGATCGCCATCGTCGAGAGGAGCTGCTGTGAGGGCAATAATTTTTAGCGTTTGGGTGGAGGGATTTTGGCGCAAGTGCCGAATTAGCTCATAGCCGTTGCTTTCGGGAGCTTGCACATCGGCCATGACGGCAATCGGCTGAAGAATTTCGATTTGGCTGATGGCCATCGATCCTTCCAAAATCCAGACCACTTGATATCCTGCGGCGGTGAGCATATCGCAGATGATATTCGCCGTTTCTTCGTGGCTCTCTAGCAAGACAATCCGCCCTAAGGGATGATCGGCGGGTATTTCTAGCGTTGGCGAAGAACTCGGATCGATCGACACTTCGGGGCGTACCGGAAGCTGTACCGTAAACACGGAGCCAATGCCGACGGTGGAATCTACTGTGATTCGTCCGTTGTGTAGCTCTACCAGCTGTTTGGTCAGCGCCAGCCCTAGCCCGGTGCCTTGATATATCCGGTGATATGACGTGTCGAGCTGCTGAAATTTTTGGAACAGGAGCGATCGCTGATGTTCGGCAATCCCAATCCCGGTGTCGATGACCTGAATCAGCACCGAATGGGGTTCAGCAAATACCCGCAGCGTCACCTTGCCACCTTCGGGCGTAAACTTGACGGCGTTGCTGAGCAAGTTCAATAAAATTTGCTTGACGCGGTGAGGGTCAGCGATCAAGCGATCGAGATTTGGCTCCACATCTAGGTGTAAAATAAGCTGTACGCCGCGCCGTGCTGCCGCTTCTTGCATGGTTTTCAAACTCTGTTTCACTAGCAGAGAAAGCGAAAACGGATTGAGCTGCAAGATGGCGCGTCCTGCCTCTAGCTGAGTGAGTTCTAGGATGTCGTTGATCATCTCCAGCAGGTGTTGGCCGCTGTCATGGATGGTCTGCAAAAAATTGCGCTGGCGATCGCTCAACTCTCCCAATGACCAGCGCAGCAGGGTGGCAGACATGCCAATAATTGCGGTCAGTGGCGTCCGCAATTCGTGGCTCATTGAGGCCAGAAATTCACTCTTGGCATTGCTGGCCAGTTGAGCGGCCATCATCGCCTCGCGCAGAGCTTCGGTGCGCTCAATCACCTGTTGTGCCAAGCTAGGCGTTTGCAGCGGTGGATAGGGGCTACGGGGATATTTGCCGTCCATGGCGGCCACGGGATAGGCGGTTAGGGTGGCGACCAGTTGCAGGGTGAATTCGCTTTGCAAGGTGGCCGAGTTGAGTTGGGGAACAGCATAAAACGTCTCTATTTTTTGCCTCAGGGTAGGTGCCGTCACCGAGGCATCTACTAGCTGCCGTAAAAAGGTGGCGATCGCCTCGGGGTCAAACGTCAGCTCCACCCAGCAAGCATTGGTGCCGCCTACCGCATCGGCAAAGTTGGCCAGTTGCAGCAGGGTCGTCTCTGCCAATACCAGCTCTCCCGTCAGCACGGCGCTAAACGAGCTAGAAACCAATACCGTAAAGTAATCTACCCCAAGTAGAGGCAGCGATGAGTCAGAGAAAACTTGAGCTTCAGTGAGGCACAGCGCATCCGCACCGACTTCCACCGTTTGCGCCAGCTTTTGCAGCGCCTCTCGCAATTGGCGAAACGTGACCAGTGAGAGCGCTTGAGATAGGGGTGGCTTTTCAGTCGTGGACATAGGGTTTGGTGAAGGCAAAAGAACCGACTCTGGGCAAGACGCTCACCGTTGAGCAGTGGCACTTTTGGGTAGCGAACATTACAGTTAACTCATCCTATCTTGCAAGTTTGCATAGCTTTCCAAGCGTAAGGATTTTATGATAGTTGGCTGAGACCCTTTCCTTCGTGGAGACAACATGCATCGTTTGGCAGCAACCCCAGGCGGCTGGAATCCGAATACTGACGGCGTTATTTTTATTGACCAGTCGCCTGCCCCCATTGTGTTTCTGACTGCTGCCGATACCGATATTCAAACGTTGGCCAAAGCATTTGCCCAGATGCCCGCAGATTTCCCGGCGCTGCGCGTGGCCAATTTGCTGCAACTGCAACAGCAGCTGACGATCGACACCTACGCTGAAGACGTGTTGGAGCACGCCCAAGTCATTGTGCTGCGGCTGTTGGGCGGGCGCGCCTACTGGTCCTATGGGCTAGAGGTCGTCAAACAAACGGTGGAACAAACGGGAGCCAAGCTGTTTGTGTTGCCCGGTGACGATCGCCCTGACCCAGAATTGCTCAGCCATTCCACCGCGTCATTGGCAGATGTGAATCGGCTCTGGCGCTATCTAAATGAGGGCGGCATTGCCAATACGGTTCATGCGCTTCAGTTTTTGGCACAGAGCTGCTTTGGCCAACCCTACACCCCGCCATTACCCGCTGCGGCTCCTCGAGTTGGGTTCTACGACTGGCGCGAGAGCATACCTGTAGGTGAGCCTGCGCTAGGTCAGACCGCTGCACCACTCGCCAAGGTGGGCATTTTGTTTTATCGTGCCCACTATCTCGCGGGCAATACCGATCCGATTGATGCGCTGTGTCGGGCATTGTGCGATCGCCACCTCCAGCCAGTCCCGGTGTTCGTCTCGTCGCTGCGCGATCCGGCAGTGCAAGACGATTTGCTGGAATTGCTGCATCCCAAGGACTCTGAACCCATCCAGGTGCTGCTGAATGCCACCAGTTTCTCTTTGGCGCGGCTGGAATCAGAGTCGCTGAATTTGGAGCTGTGGGAAGCGCTGAATGTCCCAGTGCTTCAGGTAATTTTGAGTGGCGGCACGCGGGAGCAGTGGCAAACGGAGTCGCGGGGGCTGTCGCCGCGAGATGTGGCGATGAATGTGGCACTGCCCGAGGTGGATGGCCGGATTATTAGCCGCGCTGTGTCATTCAAGGCTGTACAAACCTACAACCCAGTGCTGGAGACGGATGTAGTGGGTTATGAAGCCGTGGGCGATCGCATTCACTTTGTCGCAGATCTGGCAGCGCATTGGGCACACCTGCGGCAAACACCCGTGGGCGATCGCCGCGTGGCGCTGATTTTGGCCAACTATCCCAACCGCAATGGGCGCTTAGCCAACGGGGTTGGGCTAGACACCCCGGCCAGCTGCGTCGCCATTCTCCACGCCATGCAGCAGGCGGGCTACACGCTCACCGACGTCCCGGCCACTGGCGACGAACTGATTCAGCGGCTCACGGCTGGCGTGACGAATGACCCAGAAGGACACGGCAACCGAACCATTCACCAATCGCTCTGCGTCAACGCCTATCAGCAGCAGTTCAACACACTGCCCGCCGCTGTGCAGCAGGGGATGGGCGATCGCTGGGGTACGGCGATTTCGGCGATCGCCTCCCAATCATCAGACGCTTCAGCCTTGGACGCTGCTTTGGGAACTGCGCCTGCGTCCTTTGCCATTTCCGGCATCCAGCTGGGCAACGTGTTCGTCGGCATTCAGCCCGCCCGTGGCTATGACCTCGACCCGTCACTCAACTACCACGCCCCCGACTTAGCCCCACCCCACGCCTACCTCGCCTTCTATTCCTGGGTGCGGCAGCAGTTTGGGGCACAGGCGATCGTCCATGTCGGCAAGCACGGCAACCTGGAATGGCTTCCTGGCAAAAGCGTGGCGCTTTCCGACAGCTGCTATCCCGAAGCAATGCTGGGTGCCATGCCCCACCTCTACCCGTTCATCGTCAACGATCCGGGCGAAGGCTCCCAAGCCAAACGGCGCGCCCAGGCCGTGATCATCGACCACCTCACCCCACCCATGACCCGCGCCGAACTCTACGGGGCTCTCGACCATTTAGAAGGGCTAATCGACGAATATTATGAAGCCCAAAGCCTCGACCCCAGCCGCATGTCGGTGATTCGCGATCGCATTCAGGCCCTGATTCTGCAAGAAAATCTGCACCTAGATTTGGCGAATCGCGGACTGAAGCGTCAGGGGTTAGAAGGCGACGAGGCAGAGACCATAGCCCCAGTTACCCTGCCCCCCGACATCACCGAACTGATCACCCGCGCCGACGGCTACCTCTGCGAACTGAAAGAATCACAAATTCGCGATGGACTCCACATCTTTGGTCAGTGTCCCGATGGCCGACAATTGCGCGACCTAGTGGTGGCGATCGCCCGCCACCCGGCTCCCGGACGCGTTGGACTGACACGGGCGATCGCCCAATCCTGGGGACTCGACTTCGATCCGCTTACCGCCGCACCGACCGAACTGCTTACACCCGACCAACTCACACGCATTGCTAATGTCATTCCCACACCGTCCACGCTCCGCAACGCCGGAGATCTGACCACACTCCTAGAACAAACCGCCGCTACCCTGGTAGACCAACTGATTAGCCCTCTCGAATCGCCTGTGCAGGCCACAACCCCTGATCCTGTTTCTTTTCCTTCCCTGACCTGGATTCGCGATCGCCTCCTGCCCGACCTGCGCTCTACACCACAAGAAATCACTAACCTGCTGCGGGGGCTAGCGGGAGGGTATGTGCCCAGCGGGGCATCGGGCGCACCGACACGCGGACGACCGGAGGTGCTGCCCACCGGGCGGAATTTCTACTCGGTGGATATCCGCGCCATCCCCACCGAAAGCGCCTGGGATGTGGGACGTAAGGCGGCGGAGGCATTGGTCGAACGCTATACCCAAGAGAACGGCGAATATCCCAAAACGCTGGGACTCTCGATGTGGGGCACCTCGACCATGCGCACAGGGGGCGATGACTTGGCGGAGGCGCTAGCCCTATTGGGGGTGCAGCCCGTTTGGGATGGAGCCTCGCGGCGAGTGGTAGATTTTGAAGTGCTGCCGCTGTCGTTGCTGGGGCGACCTCGGGTCGATGTGACGCTGCGGATTTCGGGGTTCTTCCGCGATGCCTTTCCGAATTTAATTGACCTGTTTCATCAGGCGGTAACAGCCGTGTCAGAACTATCGGAAACCGCCGAGCAAAATCCGCTAGCTGCCCAAGCACAGCACGATGTCCAAACCTGGACAGCGGCTGGAGTGGCCGCAGAGGAAGCAGCAGAGCGATCGCGCTACCGCATTTTTGGCTCTAAGCCGGGAGCCTATGGAGCCGGACTTCAGGGCTTAATTGAATCGCAAAACTGGACAGATGACGCCGATCTCGCCCGCGCCTACATCAACTGGAGCAGCTATGCCTACACAGGTCAAGGAGAAGGTTGCACCGCCCCCGACGCCTTTACCCAACGGCTCAGTAACCTGCAAATTGTCTTGCAAAACCAGGACAACCGCGAACATGACCTGCTCGATTCTGACGATTACTATCAGTTCCAGGGCGGCATGACCGCTGCTGTGCGCAGCCTCACGGGCGAAAACCCCGAGGTCTACTTCGGCGACCACTCCCTGCCGCAAAATCCCAAAATCCGCAGCCTGCCGGAAGAAATTGCTCGGGTCTACCGCTCCCGCGTCGTTAACCCCAAGTGGATTGAAGGAGCCATGCGCCACGGCTACAAAGGAGCTTTTGAACTGGCTGCTACTGTAGATTTTCTGTTCGCCTACGATGCCACGGCTCACTGCGTAGAAGACCACATGTATCAAGGCGTTGCCCAGGCATACTTGTTTGACCCTAACGTGCAAGCCTTCATCCAACAAAAAAACCCCTGGGCGCTGCGCGACATGGCAGAACGGTTACTGGAAGCGAATCAGCGCGGTCTCTGGCAAGATGCAGATGCGGGGACACTAGACCAACTGAGGGCGATCGCCAACCAAGCCGAAGGAGAAATCGAGTCCAAACCGAATTAGTAGACCTCTGGGTAGACCTCTGGGTAGACCTATTGCGTGGTGTGGGCGATCGCCCGCTGCATCGCCCACACCACTCCCAAGCTCAGCGCCCCGCTAAATAGCCCCAAGCCAAGCTGAGCCTGCCCCGTCAGGCTACAGGCAATTGCGAGCACCGCCAGACCCACGGCCAGCCCGTTGACGAGCGCCAGCATCCGTTGCACCGTCACCGTCGCAGCGGTTAACTTTTGCAATGCCTTGCCATCGTCTAGCAGCGGCAAAGACGACTCCACCAAATGCTGAAGCGATTGATAGGTGACTAAATCGAGCTGATAATAGGTGCCCAACTGCGGATCGCGCAAATCAGCAACTGAATGCAGCCCAAATTTTTTGGCATAGGCGATCGCCTGTCGAATCTGAGCCTTCGTCGCCATGGGGCGCAATGCCTCAAACACCGACTCCCGGTACACCCCCGACTTGCCCATCTCCAACACTTGCTGGCTCAACTCCACCACCGACAACCTGCGGGCGATCGCACTCATAGGCGGCTCTGTAGAGAAGGTGTCCACAGTAATTATGTACCAAAAACGCAGAAATCCCATAGCTTTTGTGAAACAGTAGAGCCGTCCCTCGTTCACAAAAGCTACAGGATTTTTCTGACCTCAAACTCCCTACTCAGCTCCCTAATTCATCCTTCATCCCTCACCCTTCATCCTTTCAACATACGCTTCAATTGCCCTCGTCGCCAGCTCCGACATCGGAATTCCCTGGGTGGTGGCGATCGCCTTCAGTTCGGTGTAGACCTCATCACGCACGCCAATCCGACGGCGAATTCGGCCATTGGCCGTCGCAATTCTAGAACTATATTGAGCCGAAAACTGCCGCAGCTGATCAAAGCCAATCCGGTGACAGAAATCGCCAAAGCTCTCATGGCGCTGGCGCTGTTGCTTAAACATGACCAACAGCGGCTCCAGCGTCACCTCCAAGTCATGGATGCTCATTTTTTCCATGTAGACCTGCGCCAGCCGCGTCTGATGCGGATCGGCACCTAGCCACAGCTGATAGGCTTCAAACGATTGCCCCACAAAACCTAGCTCAGCCAGGTAAGGGCGCGAACAGCCGTTGGGGCAACCCGTCATCCGAATCACAAAATGCTCGTCTTTAAGACCCACTTGATCGAGCAAATTGCGGATGCGTTGCAGCACACCGGGTAGCGCTCGCTCAGATTCTGTAATGGCTAGCCCGCAGGTTGGCATCGCCGGACAGGCCATGGAGTAGCGCACCAGCGTGTCAATATCGGTTTCCGATTTAATTCCACAGCGGGTCAAAATGGCTTGAATTGCCGGCTGATGCGCCGGGTCAATATCGTAGAGCAGGATGTTTTGGTGGGGGGTGACCCGCATCGGCAACGCAAATTTTTGCTCGATTTCGCGCAGCGCGGTTTTGAGCTGGAAGGCTCCGTCGTCTTTGACGCGACCGTTTTCAACGGAAATGCCCAGGAACACATTGCCGTCGCCTTGCTCATGCCAGCCCAAAAAGTCTAGGTATTTGAACGCGGGCAGGGGCTGAAGGGGCTGAATCGGTTTGCCAAAATATTCTTCGACTTTAGTGCGGAATTTTTCCACGCCCCAATCGTTGATTAGGTACTTCATGCGGGCATGACGCCGATCGGCGCGATCGCCATAATCTCGCTGAGTTGCCACGATCGCCTTGACCAGATCATAGACATCGGCCTTCTCCACGTAGCCAATTGGGTCAGCCGCACGCACAAATGTTTCTTCTTTGTTGTGCGTCCGGCCTAACCCGCCACCCGCGTACAGATTAAAGCCTTGCAGCTCACCTTTTTTATTGGTCAACACCACCAGGCTGACATCCTGGGAGAATAGATCAACTGAATTATCTCCCGGTACAGTCACCGCACACTTAAATTTACGGGGCATATACTGCATCCCATAAATTGGCTCTTCCCCGTCATGAAAAATGGTGCGGTTGCCATTGCGCTGTCGCGCTGCCACCACATCAGGATGTTCCTCTGCCGAAATGGCTTTTTCTCCGTCTAGCCAGATTTCGTAATAGGCACCCGTCTGGGGCGTCAGCAAATCGGCAATATTGTTGGCATATTCCCAGGCCAAATCATACTCAGGGCGATGCTTATAAGGAGCCGGGGGAGCCATGACATTGCGGTTCAAGTCGCCGCAGGCTCCTAGGGTCGATCCCATATGATGCACAATCGCCGCAATTACGGTCTTCAGGTTTTTCTTCAGGACGCCGTGCAGCTGAAACCCTTGCCGAGTGGTGGCTCGGATGGTGCCATTACCATACTCATCCGCTAACTGATCCAGCGCTAAGTACAGCTCGGGCGGAATAAACCCACCCGGATTCCGCGTCCGCAGCATCATCTGATAGTCTTTTTCTTGCCCCTTGACCCGGTTGTCACGGTTGTCTTGCTGGTAGGAACCGTGAAACTTGAGGAGTTGAATGGCATCTTCACTGAAGTGGGTCGTGTCTTGCAGCAGTTCGGTGGCGACTGGCTCCCGCAGACCATGACTCCGTTGTTTGATTCCTTCTACTTTAGAGACTTTGGCTGTGGCAGGGATGGAGGTAGGCAACATGGCGGATGGGAAATGAAGTAGAACGGATCGACTCAGAGGTTTTCCCGGTATTCCGATAGGAAATAGGGAATATAAATATCCTAAATTCTATCACCTTACCTTCTAGGTAGGACGATTGAGGCGTTAGGAAAAATTTCGAATTGCTAGGCGATCGCCCCCACTCCCGGTACTTTACCCGGCACTTCAAACATCTGCATAAAAACCTGCATGGCGTTCAACAGTCGGCAATCAAGTTATGGATTCGTGACAATTGATGGGTGATGCCCAGCATCGCCTAAATGTAAACAGGCGATAGTATGATCTCAACTTATTTCTAAAGACGTATCTAGCAGCACGCAATTAGAGTGTTGCCTTCAGTTAAGTTATGCGTAGAAACCATTACCATCCGGAACGTTGATGAAATACTCTAATGGGTAAGATATCCTCTCTCTAGAAAGTAATGGATCATAGCTAGATCTAGACGATTGAGATAGCCTTATCCACCGACAACCCCAGGAGCGAAGCCCTGAACCGTGCAAAGGCAGATTTTAAGTAGCAAGGTCAATAGTAGCGATTTGCTTAACCTTAGAGTTTTAGAAAACCGCTTATTCCTTCTACAAGAGAATATCTCCTGTTCTTAGCGCGCTCTTTAGTTTCGTGAGTGGATGACGAGATGAGAAATAGCTCAGTTTTCGTTGATGTTCGTGACCAGTACAGGTTGGTTTGTTGTGCCTAGCCTCACCGTTTAGAGAAGTTAGCCG
>CASBQX010000129.1 GCA_949127925.1 Synechococcales cyanobacterium PMM_0002 | reverse complement strand
TCTAGCCTCAACTGGGTTTGATCCCCCCTAACCCCCCTTAAAAAAGGGGGAACCGGATTCAAAGTCCCCCTTTTTAAGGGGGATTTAGGGGGATCTCGCAGTACGTTGATACCTTGTCCGAGATGTGTGTACACGGTAGCTCCCTAGGGAGAGGGATTTAGGGTGAGGGATTTAGGGTGAGGGAAAACTCTGGGTTTCAAGTTAGCCGATGTTTAGAGCCGATGTTTAGAACCGTTGCCCAGTTGTAATCGAACGGACTTCACCATTGCGCCGCACGATCGCCTCGTCGCCTTTCACCGACACCAAAGCCCAGCCGCTAGAGCCGATCGCCTCACCCACTTGCACCCGCTGCGTTGTGCCGTTAATCACAAACAGCGCCGCAGAACGCGACGGATCGCCTAGCTCTAATGTACCAACTAGCGAGTAGGTTGAAGTGGTGGCAATATTGGGAATGCGAGCCGCTGGATCGGCCACCGTTCCGGGAGCCGCAGGCAAGGTAGGCAGGGGCAAATTGGGTAGAGATAGGCTGGGTGGGGCTGGTCGAGCGGCGATCGCCCCCGATGTTGCACTCCCCCCTGGTAGGTTCATTCCCACAGGCGGCTGATAGACCGGGACATAGACCCGCTCTAGTGCCGTTGGGCCAGCGGCTAGGTTGCCTGGATTGGCCGGATCTCCCGGCACCGCAACGCTAGGTAGACCTTCCACGTTCCCGTTGGCGATCGCCTCTGTTTGGCGAGTGATCTCAGTTCTGCGGTCAATCATCCCGAGCGATCGCTGCACGTAGTCTAAAAATGCTTCGTCTGCTAGAGTCGTCGGCGCGATCGCCTCAGCGCTAACGACTGCCGCCTGGGGCACTGCCAGCCGCTGCCCGTAGATCTGTAGCCCATACCAAACTGCCGCTGCTGTTGCCAACGACCCAAAAACCAACACCAAAATCAGCCCATCAAATGGCCTAGGCGCGGGTTCCAGTCGAGCCAGGGCATCGGGATCACTAGACGTCAAGTCATCGGCGGCAGCCGCCACCACCGCCAAATCCCGCTCGCTTTGAGGTGGAGCGGACGGCAGGGGCGCAGGCGGCACCGCTTCCCATTGGGCAGACGGTTCAGGCGGCACGATTGAGTGAGTCCCATGAATGGAGATCGGCGGATTGAGCGGGCTAGGCGGCGGTGCGGCAGGCGCGGCCTGTGGCAGCGGCGTCCCATCATTCAGCGATCGCTCAACATCCTCAAACAAATCATCCATCAAGCGATTGGCATAGGCTTCAGCCGAGAATCCGTCAGCCGCCAGCATCAAGCCGACGCCACTGGTTCTAGACGATGCGGTAGATGGAGCACGGTCGTCTATCGGCTCCAATCTGGATGGGTTTGGGCGGGGAGGTTGAGACATACGTAGATAGCGGGATATTGCTAGATGTGTGACATATATCGGCGCTTGCCTACCCGACGCTGTAGAGCTTCGCTCCGCTCAAGGCGTATGCAAGGCAACACAGCGGGGGCTTCCAAGTCCTAGGCTGCTCGCTTCATTGGCTCGGTATCCCGATCGCCTCTACGAGCGTTGGTTAAACTCCGCGTGATGACCCACCGCAGAGGATCGAAACTCATTGTCTGTTTGAATGCAGCATCACCGTTCAGTGATCCGACTCGTCGTTCCCAAACTGTGCTGGTTCTAGTGATTACAGGCATTTTGGCTGGCGACTTCACCAATGTAAAAAGTATAGCCCGAAACCTATGCTCTATAAAGCGTTTGCCAATCATCAAGATAGTGTGCAGCACTTCGCGGAAGATAGGTAGAGCGCGGGGCTTCCCGTCTACAGGCTAAAAATCTAGCAACAACCAGACAAAAGCGCGATCTTTTCCTCGAAATTGATGTCGGACCCTGCACCATTGATGATTACGTTGCCTAATCACGTTGCCTGATCACGTTGTAACTAGAGATCAGCGTTCCTTCTTCCCCACCACCGCCTGCTGCCGAGCTTGAATTTCCAAATACAGCAGCAGCGCGTTCACATCAGCCGGATTCACCCCACCTGTGCGGGCGGCTTGCCCCACTGTGAGAGGTCGCACCTTCGAGAGTTTCTCGCGCGACTCTTTAGACAGCGTCTCAATGCTGTGATAGTCCAAATTGGGCGGCAGTGGACGATTGGCTTGGCGAGCAATCTGATCAATTTGGTTTTGCTGGCGTTGCAGATAGCCGGAATATTTGATGTCGATTTCCGCTCCCTCTCGTTCAGCGCGAAGCAGCGCTGGGTTGGCCAGCCCGTGCCGTTCTAGGTCGTCATAGTGAAACCCAGATCGGCGCAGCAAATCTGCCAGCGTAATAGACCCTTTAATCGCCTGTTGCGTATCGGCAAAAATTTGCTTGCCAATCTCCTCGTGTTCCTTCACCCGCGTCGTATACAGCCGCTCTTTTTCGGCAATGATCGCTGCCTGTTTGTGCGTAAACCGCTCCCACTGGCGATCGCCCACCAGCCCAATTTCGCGACCCAGCGGCGTCAGGCGCTGGTCGGCATTATCAGAGCGCAACACCAGCCGATATTCTGAGCGCGACGTTAACATCCGGTACGGTTCCCGCAGGTCTTTGGTGCAGAGGTCATCGATCAGCGTGCCAATGTAGCTTTGCTCACGGGGCAAGACCAGCATCGCTTGGCTGCGACAAAACCGAGCGGCGTTAATCCCCGCCACAATGCCTTGAGCTGCCGCCTCTTCATAGCCCGTCGTGCCGTTAATTTGCCCCGCGCAAAATAGCCCTTCCACTTTCTTGGTCATCAAGGTGGGGTAGCACTGGGTGGCCGGAAAGTAGTCATACTCCACGGCATAGGCAGGGCGCAGCATTGTGCAACGCTCTAGTCCAGGCAGGGTACGCAGCATTTGCAGCTGTAAGCGCTCGGGCAACCCCGTAGAGAATCCTTGAATATAAAGCTCTGGCGTATCGCGACCCTCGGGTTCAATAAAAATTTGGTGCGAATCTTTGTCGGCAAACCGGACAATTTTATCTTCGATGCTAGGGCAGTAGCGCGGCCCTTTGGCATCGACCCAGCCGCCGTAGACGGGCGATAGATGCAGATTGTCGCGAATTAGCTGATGCGTTTCTAAGGTGGTGCGGGTGAGGTAACAGGGCAGCTGTTCCCGCTCCACCCACACATCGGGGTCGAAGCTAAACCAGCGCACGTCGGCATCACCGGGCTGCGGCTCTAGCTTGCTATAGTCGAGCGATCGCTTATCCACCCGTGCCGGAGTCCCCGTCTTCAGCCGCCCGGTTTCAAAGCCCATGCGGTTCAGCGTCTCGCTCAGCCCAATGGCGGCAAACTCTCCTGCCCGCCCCGCCTGCATCGACTTGTCACCAACCCAGATTACCCCACCCAAAAATGTGCCCGTCGTCAAGATCACCGTCTTGCAGCCAAACGCCACCCCAAAGTAGGTTTGCACCCCAATCACGTCATCATTTTTGCCCAGCACCAAGTCAGTCACCATGCTCTCGCGCACACTGAGATTGTCCTGGTTTTCGACAATGGTTTTCATTACGGTGGCATATTCCCGCTTATCGGTCTGCGCCCGCAGTGCCCATACCGCTGGCCCCCGCGAAAGGTTGAGCACCCGCTTTTGCAGATACGTGCGGTCGGCCATTTTGCCAATTTCACCGCCCAGAGCATCTACTTCATGGGTCAGCTGCGACTTGGCAGGGCCACCCACCGCTGGGTTGCAGGGCTGCCACGCAATCTTATCTAGCGTCAACGTCAGCATCAGCGTGCGGCACCCCAACCGGGCGGCAGCCAGCGCTGCTTCACAGCCTGAGTGGCCAGCCCCCACCACAATCACATCAAAATAGTCTTGAAATTCCACAGGCAGTTCGACGGTCATGGCAGCAGTCAGGCAACTTAAGTAAATCTAGATTCTGCTTTGATTCTAGCGATAGAGTGCCATCCTGCTGTAATTGGGGGTGAGCGAGCCACTGGTCTTATGCACTTGTCCCCCGTTCACTTGCTTGTTTCACGCTCACTTTAATGTGGAGCCGAGCGATCGCCGATTTAACTCCAGAACAGGACAGACTAAGCTAGCTTGAATCGGCGTTAGCATGCTTTTAGTCACCTGCTGCATTGCTTCGTAAGTTGCATCGCAGCTCTTCTGTGCTCCAAACGCCCGCATGATGGTCTGGAACCACAGCAGAAATCGCTCGCGCATCGTATCTGGATCATTGAACAGCATGGCCACAGATGAGTAGCGCAGCACCCGAACTGTGTCCCGTTTCCACTTCACCGTCAGATCTTCGCCACCGCTACGTAAAAGCATTGGATCGAGTGCCGTCATCTGGGCATGAACCTGCTGCACAATGGCCGCTTCCGACGCCTGCAAGGTTTGATATGTATCTACTCGCAGCGCATAGGATTTGACATAATCTTGCAAAAACTGAAGCTCGGCATTGGTTGCATAGCGTCCATCTGTAGCTAACGTAAGGTGCTGAAGCTGACTAAGCATAGTATTTTCCTTGTGGCCACTGCATCGCCACTTTAGTGAATCAAGATTACAAAGAAAAAAGATCACAAATCATCCAACGGGCAAACGCCTCAAACAAGCGCTAAATCCAGGCGCAGGCGTCACGCTTCACTGCTGTTGGAGAAATACTCCACTACCTTGAAACTGGTGGTGGTTTCTAGCTGTTTCATCATGGAACGGGTAATGAGTTTCCCAGCTTCCACCAATATCTGTCCAGTGAGCGGGTGCAGCAAATTTTGCTCGGCTCGTCGGCCAATCAGCACTTCAATATCTTGCAGGGAGTTAACGTACATGCCGGGGGGCAGTTCTACCACTACTCCATTGCCCATAACCCGCGCCTGACAGGCTAGGCGAGAATTTGTCTTACAGGTGGTAATCACTTCTAATGTGCGCTGTTCCCGCCGATTAACGGGCGATAGAGCGTCCATGCCGCTTGATACGTAAATGTGGCAGGTAGCGCACATCCCACGCCCACCGCATTCTCGCAGTACATCTAGATCTTTGTTGAGCAAAACCGATAAAAGGTTGCCATTGGTTTCAATAGACGTTTGCTGAGCAATTGGTTCTAATCTGACGGTTTTCACTTATTCCGTTTCTCCGAAAAAATTACGTTTTGTCTTGTTACGTTTTGTCTTGTTACGTTTTGTCTGTAGATAGCAGTACCTTCTGCTGATCATTTAGAGCACTTTGCTCCAGTAAGGCTGGAAAATCTCGAATTACCTTAGAACAGCGCCCAATAAATGCATGCACCCACTGTTTTGCCCACTGTTGCTGCTCCGGACTGAGGGCTGTGCCAGGTTGCGAACTCAAGGTTTCGCAGAGGGTAATCTGGGCGGAACGCTCTATTTGAAAGGCAGCGAGCCAGTCTAGGCTAGGGCGGGTCGCCTTCCAGTAATTGCTGACGACCGTTGGCCCTAGATAGCGCACCGTAATGTCGCTAATTTGATTTAGGGCGGTTAGCAGCTCTTCAAGGGTGAGCATGACAGACGGCTCTGGGGCACCATGCTCCGG
>CASBQX010000128.1 GCA_949127925.1 Synechococcales cyanobacterium PMM_0002 | reverse complement strand
GGCAGTATGGAGGCTAACACGAGATTTTAGCATTCTCGATAGCCACCCTACTTTCCTATGGAAACGGGGTGGCTAGGTTTTTGGGGTTTACTCTTACCCAATGCAGGAGAACCCCGATGATTGAGATGCTTAATTCGCCCATTGCCCGCAGTTTTTTGACAGATGGTGAGGGTGAAGGAGAGGATGAAATTCGCCCCTCGCCGCTAATTTTGCCGCTCTACTTCCACCCTTTGGCACCCGGCCAAGAGCAGATGCGGATCTTGCTGATTAGCAGCTCCACCTGGGTCACCGAAACCATTCACGACCTGCACGCACGCGGGTTTGCCAACACCAATGATTGGAGCAGCAAGCTGCCCGGTGCCAATCCGGGGGAAGTGGTCAGCATTCTGACTCGCCGCCGCCAACGTCAATAGCGACCAGCCGATAGATCCAAAAGGGCGATCGCGACAGACTGTGCATTAACGCGCACTGCCTCAAAGGCGATCGCCCCCAACACCCGCAATACCTCAACAGCGGCTGCTTCATGGAGTTCCAGCTAGGGCAGGCGATCGCGCTTCCATACTGATTGGAGCACTGAGTGCCTCTTCCAACGGTGCGCGACCCAGGCGTTTTTCCAAAATGTTCATCACTTCGCGGCCAAAATCATCGGGGTTTTGTCGCCATGCCTCCATGCAGACATCGCCAAAGAAAGAACCGAGCGGTTCTGGGTTCCACAGCAACTTTTTGGCCACCCAGGGGAGGTGAATGCTGAGGGGATTGTAGCCCGGTTTGAGAATGTCGTGTTTGAAGGCGTAATCTTCTAAGTGCGTGTGAGGCTGGAGACCAATGAAAAAGATAGCGGGTTCGACTTTGTCGGCTCCAAAAATGCATTCCATCTCGCGGTGGTAGGCAATCGTTTGGCGGATGGTGTCGAAGGTTTCGTCGATCACGTTAAACGAATAGTTGATCGAAACTAGGTCGTTGAACCCGGCAGCTTTTAGGTCGCGGCAGTTTTCTAACACCGTGCGCAGGTTGTAGCCCATTCGCATTTTGCGCACCAGTTCTTGCGACCCGCTGGTGATGCCGATCTCGAAGTAATTCATCCCCGTTTTGACCATCAGGTCGCACAGTTTGGGCGTTAGGTTGTCGGCGCGAATGTAGGCCGCCCAGTGGATATCGCTCATGCCAGCATCAAGCACTTTTTCCAGTAGCGCTTCGGCATCGGCCATAAATTTGCGGGCTGGGATGAACTGCGCATCGGTAAACCAGAAGTTGCGTATGCCGCGATCGTAGAGCTGCTGCATTTCGCTGACTACTTCTTCGGCGGGGTTGATACGCACCTGCTTGCCTTCGACCACCGTGTAAATGCAGTAGCAGCAGTTGTGCGGGCAGCCGCGCTTAGTTTGAACGCCGACGTAAAAATCTCGGTCTTGCAAATAATAGTCAAACTCTGCCCAGATGCTAGCAATGTAGTCGTAGCGGCAGGCCGTTTTTTCGATCGGGGTGGGCTGTTCGTGGATCATGCGATCGCGCGGCTGGGTTTGCCCAATCACATAGCAGCGCTCGGTGGAAAAATCTTGCCCGCGCAGCAGTTTCTCTAGCAGCGCTTCCCCTTCTCCCACAGAAATAATCGTGCCTTGGGGCAGCATTTTACCCAGCTGCTCATAGAATACGCTTACCGCACCGCCGCCCACCACCAGCCGCACATTGGCCTGATGCCGTCGGGCGCGGCTTAGCCCACGCTGGATTAAACCCTGGTTGCGCCACAGTTCTGCCAGGTAGGAGGTGACCATGCGCAGCCCGCCCAACGCACCCCGCAATTTGACCAGCGGGTTACGGGCATAGTAAAACTCAAAGGCATTTTGCAGCGGGTTGCCGCCACGCCCACCCACAGGAGCATAAATTTGGATGTCGCGCCACGAGAACACCAGCAATGTGGGGCGAAACTCGTCAATACAGCGATCCATGGCCGAGCCAAAATCTAGCGGTGGCACAGTGCCTAGGTCAAAAATGCGCTGCTGAATCTGGGGAAACTGTTTATTGATGTGGTCGGCTAGGTAGACCACTCCGATCGGGAAAATGGGATTGCACGGCAGACGAACGTAGAGAATTCGCTCTGTGGACGCCATCGGCTGTAGGGGAAGTTGTAGGGGTTGGGTAGGAGACAGCATCGCGGTGGTGATGAACTGTGAAGGGGCTGAAAAGCAATAGCTGAAAGATGAAAAAGCGGTACAGGGCGGAGGAGCGATCGCTATCGGGGTGGATCAGCAAACGGGCGATCGCCAGATCTAGAGGCAGTTCACGAAACGCCCCTACTTTGATGTTCCGGCAGGTAAATCGATCCGATATATAAATTTGACTGATAAATAAGTCTGAGAATAGTGTTCATATAAGTTTACGATAGCATCGACCCTCTGCCTGTGCCTGCAACTTTTGGGGTGACCTAATAAAAGTTTCAATTAATTGGGTAGAATGCTGCTGAAGTGATGGTAGCTTGCGGTGGAAGTAGATTAATCTCCTTCGGTCAATAAAACAGCCTCTGCTTGAGCCTAGTAGAAGACGGCGCAAGTCTAGGTATCGTAGGACGGCATCTTGCCCGCGCAGGCTGGAAGCCTGCACTACGAACGGTAGGCAGATTTATGCCTCAGACTAGTAGCTGCTCTTAAGCTGAGATCCAGCGGGAGGCGATTAGCTTTAATGGCTTCATCGCAGTTTTATTCTGCTATGGAACATTGTTTTGGGCGTTGGTAGTTGAGTTTACAGCACCGGGGATCATGAGATGTTAGGGTAATTATCGTCCATGATTTTATGCAAGGCTCCTCCACGGCTATGGCTCAGATTATAGACCCTCTACCCTCTAGCAGCTCCGATCGTGTTCTGTGCTGCTACGTCAATGCAACGAGTAAAATCCAAGTCGCCCGGATTACCAATGTGCCCATGTGGTACTTTGAACGGGTGGTTTTTCCAGGTCAGCGTTTGCTGTTTGAAGCCATTGATGATGCTCTTTTAGAGATTCATTGTGGCGTGATGGCAAGCTCTATTTTATCAGATACAATCCCTTGCGATCGCCTCCGGATTGAGGCCGCGTTGGACGCTGCGTTTGAAGATCTTGAGTTGGGGAATGCAGGATTTGAAGCTGAACCGGTAGTCCTTGTTGCTGCCACGTTGGCCGAATAATTCTGATTTTTGCTGTAAGACCTTTGAATTTAACGGCTTTGAGTTCAGTGCTTTTGAGTTTGATGCTTGATAAAAAACATCAATAAGATGAGAGACTCCTTTGAAATCCCTGTTTAGATGACGCTAGTTTGAGTAAAAGGAATCGGCATTACCGCCGATTCTTTTTTTGGCCATTTTTCCCGTTAACAACGGAGCCATTGTCCCCCCATGCAACCTCAGTTAAATCCCCCTAATGCGATTCAACCCGCCTTATCGCCTGCGATCGAAACTTGGTTTGATTACCCGATCCGCGCCCAGCCGCATCATACCGATTACTCGGGCGGGGTTTGGCACGGCTCTTATCTCGTTTGGATGGAAGAGGCGCGGGTCGAATATCTGCGCTCGATTGGCATTAGCTTTGTCGATTTGGTAGCGCTGGGCTGCGATTTGCCCGTCGTCGATCTGTCGATTCGCTACCATCGCCCGGTGCAGATGGGGATGGAGGCTGTGGTGAGGGCACGCATGCTGCAAATGGACGGGGTGCGAATTAATTGGGACTACCGGATTCAGTCACCCAATGCCGAGGAGCTATATGTCACGGCACAGGTAACGCTGGTAGCGGTCGATCGCGAGAAAGGCAAAATCATGCGGCAACTCCCTGCCGCTGTCAAAGATGCCCTCATGCGACTATCGAGCTAAGGATTGCGAATTAAACCTCGTCTAACTTGAAACCCAGAGTTTCCCTCACCCTAAATCCCTCGCCCCTAGGGCTACGGTGTACACACAAGTCTACCCAGAGCGGTTTTCCATCCGAGGAAGATCGCCTCAAAGCGCCTCAGCCCATGAACTAAGGTGGGCATTCCAGGGGGTCTT
>CASBQX010000127.1 GCA_949127925.1 Synechococcales cyanobacterium PMM_0002 | reverse complement strand
TTCAGCGGTTAGATTAGTATTATTAAGCGAAGCTTTTGGTTTTGCCCCGTTTACCCAGACGGATAGTTTGGGATGATCTTGAGGGACTTTAATTAAACATTTATGGCCTCTATCCCTAGAGAAAAAAATACTTTTGTAGTTACAACGCCAATTTACTATGTCAATGACTTACCTCATATTGGTAGTGCCTACACCACTATTGCTGCTGACGTAATTGCGCGGTTTTATCGACTCCAGAATCGCGCTGTCCTCATGGCGACAGGCACCGATGAGCATGGGCAAAAGATTCAGCGGACAGCCGAAAGTTTAGGGCGATCGCCCCAAGCCCATTGCGACCAGATTGCCGCTGGGTTTCAGTCTTTGTGGCACAAGCTCGATATTCAGACCGATCGCTTTATCCGCACCACATCCCCCCGCCATGAGGCAATCGTGCGCGAATTTTTTCAGCGCGTCTGGGATCGCGGCGACATTTACATGGGGCAGCAGCAGGGATGGTACTGCGTCGCCTGTGAAGAATTTAAAGAAGAGCGAGAATTGCTGCCCGAAAAGCGCTGCCCCCTGCACCCCAACAAAGCAGTCGAATGGCGCGACGAGCAAAATTATTTTTTTCGGCTGTCTAAATACCAGACCCAGCTGGAACAGCTCTATCAAGACCAGCCCAGTTTTATTCAGCCGGAGGGTCGCCGCAACGAAGTGCTGAGCTTCGTTAGCCAGGGGCTGCAAGATTTCTCCATTTCTCGCGTCAACTTGGAGTGGGGCATCCCGCTTCCGGTTAACCCCAGTCACACGATCTATGTCTGGTTCGATGCCCTACTCAACTATATAACGGCAGCTCTAGAGCCAGACCAAGAACCCACTTTAGCAAACGCACTGGCAACGTGGTGGCCTGCTAGCCTGCACCTAATTGGCAAAGATATTCTGCGGTTTCATGCAGTGTATTGGCCAGCCATGCTAATGTCAGCAGAAATGCCCTTACCAGGGCGGGTATTTGGCCACGGTTTTTTGACCAAAGATGGGCAAAAAATGGGCAAAAGCTTGGGCAATGTGATTGATCCGTTTGACTTAGTTCAGCGCTATCAGTCCGATGCAATTCGATATTATTTCTTAAAAGAAATTGAGTTTGGGCGCGATGGCGACTTCAATGAAACCCGCTTTGTCAATATTTTGAATGCTGATCTGGCCAACGACTTGGGCAACTTGCTCAACCGAACGCTGAAGATGGCAGACAAGTATTGCGATCGCCGCGTTCCCACCTTAGTGGAGGATGCTATTGCGATCGATAACGTGCTCAAATCTAAGGGCATTGACTTAGGCAGCCAAGTGGCTCAAGCCTACGAATTGCTGGCGTTTAGTCAAGCCTGTGAAGCGGTTCTTGCCGTCGTGCGCGCTAGCAATAAATATATTGATGAGCAAGCGCCCTGGAAGCAGTATAAACAAGGCAACCAGGCTGCCGTTGATCAGATCATTTACACCGTACTAGAGACAGTGCGGCTAGCGGCCTACCTTCTTTCACCTGTGATCCCCAACCTCAGCAACCAAATTTACCATCAGCTTGGTTTTGAGGTGGATTTTAACCATCACGATATCGGGGTGGTCGCACCGTTCTCGCAGCACGCAAGCTGGGGTGTGCTGCCCGCCAACCAAATGTTGAACGATCCCCAGCCCATTTTTCAGCGTCTAGAACCCCCTTCCTGAATCGCGACTTGCCCCGTCTACGATTAGCCCCTCTTCACAGATCAGCTTCAAATAACTAAAGGATAAAATGTTTAACCAAATGGATAATGATGCCCTGTTTACACCTGAACAGGTGCTAGAAAATCGGGGTCGTGTCGCCATTTTTATTGATGGCTCCAACTTGTTTTATGCGGCGTTGCAGCTAGGAATAGAAATCGACTACACCAAATTGCTCTGTCGGCTAACCTCTGGTTCTCGGCTGCTGCGCTCGTTTTTCTACACCGGAGTAGATCGGGCCAATGAAAAGCAGCAGGGGTTTTTGCTGTGGATGCGCCGGAATGGCTATCGCGTGATTTCGAAGGATTTGGTGCAGCTGCCCGACGGCTCCAAAAAAGCCAACCTGGACGTCGAAATTGCCGTCGATATGATGGCACTTGTGGGGTCTTATGACACCGCCGTGTTGGTTAGTGGGGATGGTGATCTGGCCTATGCGGTCGATGCCGTCAGCTACCGTGGGGCAAGAGTTGAGGTGGTTAGCTTGCGCTCAATGACAAGCGACAGCTTAATCAATGTTTCCGATCGCTACATCGATTTAGATGCGATTAAAGAAGACATTCAAAAAACGCCTCGCCAGAACTACACCTATCGGCCACTGTCTAGTATTGGTCTAGCCGACGAGTCGGATCACGATTAACCGCTAACGGTTTTTATTCAAGGCAGGCGCTGCCGCTCTTGGATGGTCGCGTTGGCTTGCCTGCTTAGAGCGCGTATCGCCCGTTTCAATGACAGGGTTGTGGACGGTTTATCCTCTCCACAACCCTGTTCTATTTGGGACTGGGCAGCATCCAGTCGCAAAAACTGACCCATGGTGGCAGCCATTGCTGACGTCCTTCGTCTAAGCTAAAAACTGTGCTGGAAAGGTGCTGATGGCTATGAACCCCAATCCAAATTTGCGACCCCGTTCGTCTATGGCGCTGCTGTTGGCGATCGCTGTCCTATCGTCTACGGCTGGGTGCAAAAACAGCAGTAGCCGAGCATCGGAACAGTTAGCAAAAAATAGTTCTGATATCCAGCAGCTCGATAGCAACTTGGCGTTTGACAACATCACCCTCGAACAAGCAGACGAACAGGGAAAACTGTTGTGGAAAGTAAAAGCGACCCAAGCCACCTATAGCGAAGACAAACGAATTGCGCAAATCAAACTGCCCGATGGGGATCTTTACCAAGACGGTAAAGCCATTTATCGGGTGAAGGCCCAAACTGGCGAAGTGAAGCAAAACGGCGAAAAAATTGTTTTACGCGGCAGTGTCGTCGTTACAGACTTAGAAAATAAGGCTGTGCTGACCAGTGAACAGATGGAATGGACGCCCAAAACATCAGTTTTGATTGTTCGCCAAAATGTGAAAGGTACGCATCCCCAAGTTCAAATGGCGGCCAATGAGGCTCGGCTATATGACAAACAAGACCGGATGGAACTGCGCGGCAAGGTCGTTGCGACCACCACCAACCCGGATCTACAAATTAAGTCAGATCAACTCATCTGGCAAATGAAAGACCAGAAGATTATCAGCGCCACCCCAATTGAAATCAGCCGCTTTAAAAATAAGCGCATCACAGATGTGGCCACAGGCAACCAGGCCGAACTTAACTTGAAAACCAAACTGGTGACGCTGCGGCAAAATGCCCAAATCGTCACAACCGATCCAGCGTTGCAAATTACCAGCAACATCTTGAACTGGAACCCCAACCAAGAACTGCTCAGTACAGACCAGCCTGTAACGGTGGTTCAGCGCCAAGATAAAATCCTAATCACGGCCAATCAAGGGCAGTTTGATCTACAAAAGCGTATGGCGTTTCTAGTCGGCAGCGTTCGCGCTACCGGGCAACGCAATCAATCCCAACTAAGCTCGGATCGGCTCAGATGGAACATGGCCAGCCGCGAAGTTTTATCGGAAGGCAATGTAGATTATCGTCAGGCCGATCCAGCTCTACATATCACTGGGCCTAGAGCGGTTGGCAAACTTGAAAATCAAACCATTGTGCTGAACGGCGGCAGAGTCGTCACGGAGATCGTGCCGTAGTAGCAGGGCGACCTCTAGGTTATCCATAGCGCTGTTCTATCTATAGCGCTGCTCTAGCCAAGTCCAGACTTCGGCTTCGGTACGACAGACTAAAGTTGAATCGGTAGATGGATCGTAGATCTGCCAAATGATTTGAGCCTTTGAATCGAGGGCTTGTGAAATTTTAATTTCAGTGCGGCCACTCAACCAGGTCAATAGTCTCTCAAGTGCTGTACTGATTGGCCTAGGGACGCTTAAGGCTGGCCTGTTAGCGCCAGAGCTAGACGATGCCGATAGGGAATTGGAGCGATTTTGAGGGGTAGAAACAGATACTTTCATGGCAGATTTAAAGCGATGAATCGGGTTTATCCCTACTATTGCCGATTGAAAGCCGGGTGAGAAGGTACGATTTTTTGAGCTTCAGCTGGTACACTTGCAGAAAAAACTAACTGTACTGCCTGGTTTTCTGAAAACTGTACCGGGTCAACTCCCCATAAATCTTTTATATTGCCTGTAACGAAGCTACTGCTTGAGGCTGCCGTGAAAATTCTTCTCGATCGGCGATCGCCCGATCCCGTATATCGTCAAATCCGCGATCGCATTAGTCGCCTGATTCAATCGGGAACGCTGCAACCGGGCGATCGCCTCCCGTCTATTCGCACGCTGGCCGCAGCAGCGCGGGTCAATAAACTCACTGTGATTGAAGCCTATGGTGTATTGGAGGCCGATGGCCTAGTTTATGCCCGCGCCGGATCGGGATATTTTGTCAGCACTCCCACCCACCCCCTGATTCAGGGCACGTCCAAATTTGCGCCCCGTCAAGAAGTCGTGGTCCCCGAACAGGGTGAAATGTCTTACTTCGACCTCTACATGGCATCGGTTCAAGCCCACCACCAAGGCGAAATTAGCGTTTTTAGCTCGGGGTTTCCCTACCTTTCCGATGCAGACATGCTCCAGCGCATTGCCCGACGCGCCCTGCGACATGTAGACGAAACCTTATTTAACTACGCCCTGCCCCAAGGCCAAGAACCTCTACGCAAACAAATTGTTCAATTATTGATTCAGCAAGGATTAGACATTTCACCCGATGATCTAATTATCACCAGCGGTTCGATGCAGGGGCTATCGCTAGTGATGAACTATTGCGTGCAGCCAGGAGATTGGGTGATTGTAGAAAATCCTACCTATCACGGAGCGCTGGCAATTCTGCAAAACTTGGGAGCCAGAGTGATTGGCATCCCCATGACGAATGAGGGGATCAATCTAGATTTGTTGGCGCAGTACCTGCATAGCCATCGCCCTCGGTTGATCTATACCATTAGCACACTGCACAACCCGACGGGTTTAACAACCTCGCAGGCTCATCGTCAGCAGCTCTCGGCCTTGGCCAATCAATATCAATGCCGCGTATTAGAAGATAACGCCTATGAAGGACTAAGCTTTGCCGCTGTGCCGCCGCCGCTCAAAGCCCTAGACCAGGCTGACCACGTTATCTATGTCGGTACTTTTTCAAAAACCTTGATGCCGGGATTGCGGGTGGGCTACTTGGTCGTCACTGGGCAAGACTATTCGCGTCTATTAGAGCGCAAGCTGCTTCAGGACTTAGGCACCTCTACGGCAGCTCAATCGATTGTGAGTGAATTTTTGGCATCCGGATATTACCGACGTCATATGACCCAGCTCCGGAACCACAACCTGCTGGGACGAAATGCCATGCTGACGTTGTTGGAGCAGCACTTTCCGGCTGAGGCTAGCTGGACAATGCCCGAAGGCGGATTATTTCTCTGGGTGAAGCTCCCCGATGGGCTGCCCATGCAGTTAATTTGCAGTGAAGCTGCTGCCGAAAAAATTATGGTGACGCCCGGTTCTACCTTCTTTCCAAACCAACAGGGCTACCCTGCCATGCGCCTAAACTTTTCCTATCCTGTCGATGCGATTGAGCGAGGTGTGGCCATTTTAGGAAAAATCATTAAACGCCACCTTTAGCAGTTCGCGATCGCCGCCAAATCGGCTAGTTTGGTGAGAGCCACCGCCAGATTGCCCTCACCAAAAACTGCGATCGCGCAACTCCGCCCCGCCCCATCTAGCGGCAGACTCCAACAGCATCCACAATCGACTCAGTTAGCGATCGCCATTCTTCAAAATCTAGTTTTTCCAATTCGTATAGCTCTCGCAACACTCCAGAAAATTGTTGGCACGCCAAATGCAAGTCTACTAAGGCTCGACCCGCATTTAATGCCAAAAACTCCCGAGAATACATCACGTCATCATCCAGCCGCTGCCGAGCAGGAGAGTGGCAAACGCTCTGGAACCCATTATCCTGCTGCACGATCTCAATCATCCAACCACGGTAAAAATCCGTTAAATCGTCAGTATGCATGGCTGCCAAAAATTACAAAGGGATCACAGAGTCGATGAGTAGAACCTCGCAACCAGGCGATTTCTACAGCGTCAAAAGGCGGCCAGCAGGTTTGCGATGTAAGCGCTATACAGATAATACTGAACTTTACCCCTTTAGGTACAGGACATTTCCGCGTATTTACCTAGACATTACAAAAGACTGCATTTTATCTATTCCATCTACATCTAGATCAATCCTTTGAAACGATAGTTCATCGTTGGTTCAGGGGTTATCCAGTAAGCTAAGAGGTAAGGTAAGAATTACTTATATCTATGATTAGTTTTACTCAACTAAATCGCTCGCCGTGGCAGAGCGCCACCATCGCATCCCTCGCCGTTTGGCTATGCAGCAGTTTGGCTTTAGACTTCGTTTTGATGCCCAGCATGTATGCAGCCGGCATGATGAACGAGCCAGGGTTTTCCACCGCTGGCTACTCTATGTTTTGGCTGTTCAACCGATTTGAGTTGATCTGCGCGGCGCTGATCTGCACGGGGACGCTAGTGATGGCTCAAGCTGGGCTAGTCCAGAGCCGTCGAATGACGATTGCCCTGGCTGCTACTTTGATGATGATTGTTTTGGCCTATACCTATGCACTAGTGCCGGAAATGAGCGCGCTAGGTCTGCAATTAGATGCATTTTCTAATGTGTCGTCGGTTCCGGCAGAAATGAATCTGATGCATGGACTGTATTGGCTGCTAGAGTTACTCAAGCTCGTTGCAGGTGGCGTCTTGCTGCGTCAGCTGCTGCTCCCGGCTGGGCCACAGTAAGCGAATCGCCATCGCGAAAAACCCAATGGCCGCGATCGCCTTAATCCATCGAATCGGTAGCAGTTGAGCGGATGCGCCACCCAGCATGACTCC
Organism: Synechococcales cyanobacterium PMM_0002; assembly: GCA_949127925.1. Classification (GTDB taxonomy): domain Bacteria; phylum Cyanobacteriota; class Cyanobacteriia; order Elainellales; family Elainellaceae; genus CASBQJ01. The sequence goes on along the minus strand of CASBQX010000127.1, from coordinate 1,293 downwards.
CAAAAAGCTAGCTGTGACCAGCGCAGCGGCTGTGCCCAAAAACACCGCCCGCACTGATTTGCTGCTGCCTCCGAGGGCGATCGCGGCCAGTTGGCTTTTGTCTCCCAGTTCTGATAAGAACACCGTCACAAACGCCAATCCCAACAGGTGCCAGTCCATGGTTTGCTTCCCCTAGTCCGCTAATTCGCTTGAAAAAACTCCCACGTCAACAGGGCAGAAATCATCAGCAGCAGCAGCCCTGCCGATTTGTCTAATACTTTGGGTGAAACTCGCGTCGATAGCCATTTGCCCAACAGCACGCCGCATAGACTCGTGGCAATGAGCGCTAACCCTGCACCCAAGAAAACTAGCCAGGGCGACTGAGATTCGGCGCTCATCAGCAGGATGGCAAGCTGAGTTTTATCCCCGATTTCTGCCAGAAAAATTGTCAAAAATGTGGACAAGAAAATTTGAACCTCTGCTTTTACCCCAAGTGACGTACCGCTAATAGAGTGCCCTTGATTTGAACTTGCTGCTTCATGGAGAGACCCAGAAGGTTCAGAGGCAGCCAGTTCATCAGGGGCAGTAAGTTCAGAGGCAGTAAGTTCAGAGATAGAGGGTTCCAGCACAGGTTGAACGGGGATATTTAGGTGTCACAATCATTGAAGCACGGCAACCGACTCTGCAATAGTCGAGGCAGACGCATTTTCATATTCTTTTCATTTTATCCTGCCTCGTGCTGAACTGGACAAACACCGCTGATGTCTTGGCTCTCATTACTCCAAACTGAACGAGCGATCGCCGTGATTCGCACTCCAGATCTGGCACTGGGTCGGCACTTGGCCAAAGCTGTTGCAGCCGGAGGGCTACGGCTGATTGAAATCACCTGGAACAGCGATCGCCCAGCCCAACTCATTTCCACACTGCGGCAAGAGTTGCCAGACTGTGTAATTGGGGCAGGCACGCTGTTAGAGCCAATTCAGGTGCGAGAGGCGATCGCCGCCGGGGCAGAGTTTTTGTTTTCGCCCCACACCAATCCCACACTGATTCGCATCGCCGTAGACCATCAGGTGCCCATGGTGGCAGGTGCTCTGACCCCGACTGAAATTGTCACGGCATGGCAAGCAGGTTCTAGCGGCGTCAAAGTGTTTCCAATTCAAACGGTGGGCGGTGCCCGCTATCTGAGAAATCTGCGTGATCCTTTAGCGGGCATTCCCCTCATTCCCACAGGCGGGGTAACGCTAGAAAACGCCGCAGAGTTTTTGGCCGCCGGGGCGATCGCCGTTGGGCTTTCGGGTCAGCTGTTCCCTCCAG
>CASBQX010000126.1 GCA_949127925.1 Synechococcales cyanobacterium PMM_0002 | reverse complement strand
GCGGTGAAGCCATCCAAAGCCATGCAGGCTTCGATAAATTCTTCGGCTGCACCCAGGTCTTCAATTTGGTATTCCATAATCCGCCGCTCATCCTCTTTCATCTTCTTAGAGGCTAGAGGCGTACTCGCATAGCTGGCGGCGATCGCCTTAAAGGCTGGTGCGTGTTTACTCCAGCTCTCGGCAGAACATTGAATCGTCACCCGCCACATAGTTCAGCTCCCCGTTTTGTTTGAGTCCATCCTCTCACTGATCAAACGCCAACGATGAAACAATCTGTTGGTAGACCGCGCTGAAATGCAACCCAAAGCGATCGCGATGGTAGAGCGCCTCACTACTGGAGAGGGTCGCCACTGCGATTGCAGGTCTAGGACTGACAGCTACGGTTGGTAATGGCGCGGAGACTTGGGCTTGGCAAGCGATCGCCACAGTTGCCGCCACGCCCACCGCCAGCCGATGCGCCATCAAGCGCATTGACTCGCTAATAAATTTGATAGGAACCGCTTCACGTTGGGCTGGTCTAGCTTGAATTAAATGATATTGGGTCATCGTTCACTCCTCACACAGACACTCCACTGGTCACCTAAGCTTAGAAATTCACTAGCGCGCAAAGGGTTTCCGCAGATTTCTCAGATCTTTTAGATCTCAATTCGTTTTGGGTCAAAACTTTATCAATCGAGTCAGGGCTTCTAATTAAGCGTTAATCCAATACTTCCCGGATAACCGCTGTGACTCGCAGGGACGCCATTAATCGCGTTTCTACGAGTCACAGCGTGAAACTACGTCAGCGGCCTGTATAAATTAAGTAGCAGCCGTAAACCGCTGCTAAGCTGGCAACAATCGTAGACCAGATGGGATGGCCACCTTTGATGGGTCTACCCTGCTGGAGTTGAAGCGTGTCGATATCAATCCAGGGGGTAGCTCCTCGCCGAAACCAGCCCGTGACCGTGACCGAACGATTGATCCAACTTGAGGGATGGTCGATCGCTCCTAGCCAATCACCGATCACGCCTAGTGGAGAGGAGTGGTGCAACCGAATCAGGCCACTGTCGCATTTCAGCACTAGAGCTTGCCCTGGTAATGCCGCTATCCCTTGGCGGCCAAGCAGCGTCCCTTGCAGCCGGACGGGTTGGCTGTGAACTGGCAGGTCGGTGGGGTGGCTTAATAAATCGCTCAAGGCAGGATTGACCAGCAGGTGAGGGCGCACAAGATCGGGAAAAAATTGGTTGATGCGGCAGAAGGTGCCAAGGCTAAAGCCAATTAAACTACAGCCCCACAGCAATGAGCGATCGCCCCACATCCAGCTAAACCCCAGCCAGTTGAGTTTGACAGCCACCGCTCCAAAGATCCAGAGCAAAATGGCGATCGCGAATCCGACTACTGTGCCCAGATACGGAGAAATTTGCCGCAAGAACGGGCGGGTTTCTTTATTGAATACGCGCGGTGACGAGGCCGCTAGGCTTAGCTTTAGCTCGGGATGGATATGCCAGTGCTGAGCGTATCGCATCAGAGCTTGAAGCCGCTTACCCAGTGGGGCATGGGCGTTGGGGATGGCCAGCCAATGGCAAAATGGATTGCTGCAATCCCACAGCAGCAGCGGTTCTCCAGGAGCCTGCGAGTAAAGGCTACCCAGGGTCAGCGCTGTTTTTACCCCAATTGGCATCAGCAGTTCAAAGCGCTCCAGCAGGGCAACGGTTTGGCCACGAGCCGCTACGTCTTTGGCAATGCCCAACGACAGCTTGAGCAGGGCGCGAGCGAGGCCATTGGGGTTGCCTGTAATTTCGGCAGCCGCGCGATCGCTATAAAACAGCCGTAACCGCGATAGCCATAGACTGGGAGCACGACATAGCCAAAACAGGCCATAGCTGAGGAGTGAACCTAGCCGCGCCAGGTGATACAACACCGGAGCCGTTTGGCGATCGCCCCACTCAGCCAGGATTTCATAGGTCAGATACGGCACCTGAGTCGTTAACGCGACCCAAGCCATGACCGCAACCGTGTAATTGGTAATGTGCCCCACCTCAGCCGCGTAGAGCGTGGCGATTTCATCGTCATTAAGCTGCTCTAGTAGCCCCTGGCTGACCACAATCCGGGCATTGCTGGGTAACGAGCCGTAGGTGAACAGCATGGGTACAGAGGTGGGCAGCAGCCCCAGATCAGGCACCGGACGGCGGCGCTGCCCAAACACTCGTTTCAGCACCCGTGTCGCTTCGGGGCTGTGACGGGCGATCGCCTCTAGAGTCAAGGGTTGCAGCTGGTAGCGAGATTTGAGCATCTGCGTCAGCAGTAGCGGCACAGCTAAAAACAGCCCAGCCAATCCTAAAATTAGCAGCAGCAGCGGGTCGCCATAGATGGCAAGGGGGCGCAGGTCAAGCGGGAACGTTAGACGGGCAATGGTTTGATTGAATAGCAGAGTCAGCCATTGGCAAACCACTCGCAGCACTAAGACTAAGGCGATCGCCGTTCCTGCCATTACCGCTCGCAGCGTCGCTTGGTCTACCGAGCCTAGCGATCCCCACTTTTGCGCCCGCCCTGCCTGCCGCCACTCTAACGGGGCGACGGGACGCGATCCCCGCTCTTCTGGTTGGGGGGCTGGGGAGTCTGTGGCGACAGCTTGAGGGAGGTGGGCATCAGTGGCGGATAAGTC
>CASBQX010000125.1 GCA_949127925.1 Synechococcales cyanobacterium PMM_0002 | reverse complement strand
GGCGCACCTTCATACATCAGCGTCGTGGCTCCATTGGACAGCGGGCCATAGACAATGTAGCTGTGCCCTGTAATCCAACCCACATCGGCCGTACACCAATAGACGTCGGTGTCTTGCAGGTCAAAAATCCATTTGCTGGTGATGTGAGTATAGAGGTTGTAGCCGCCCGTGGTGTGGACAACGCCCTTGGGTTTACCCGTGCTGCCAGAGGTGTAGAGAATAAACAGCATATCTTCGCTGTCCATTGGTTCGGCGGGGCAGTTGGCCGACGCACTCTGCTGCAAGTCGTGCCACCAGTGGTCGCGACCTGCTTCCATGTGAATGGTTTGCTGGGTGCGCCGCACCACCAAAACATTTTTGACGCTGGGAGCCGCCTGGTTGGCTAGGGCTTTGTCAACCTGGTCTTTGAGGGGAACGATCGCATCCTTACGCCAGCCGCCGTCGGCTGTAATCACCACTGTTGCTTTGCCGTCGTTGAGCCGATCGCGCAGCGCCTCATGGCTGAAGCCCCCAAACACAACCGTATGCACCGCCCCAATGCGGGCACAGGCCAACATGGCGATCGCCGCTTCTGGAATCATCGGCATATAAATGCCTACCACATCGCCTTTTTTGGCTCCTAGCTGCTTCAGCACATTGGCAAACTGACAGACTTCACGGTGCAGCTGCCCATAGGTTAGCGTCCGCGAATCGCCCGGTTCACCTTCCCAAATCAGCGCGGCTTTGTTGCGTCGCCAGGTGGCCAGGTGGCGATCGAGGCAGTTGTAAGAGATGTTGATTTTGCCGCCCAAAAACCACTGGGCAAACGGCGGCTGCCAGTCTAGCACCGTATGCCATTTCTCAAACCAGTGCAGTTCCTTCTGCGCTAGCTCCGCCCAAAACGTTTGGGGGTCTGCCTTGGCTCGCTCATAAAGCTGCTCATATTCCTCTACGGTTTTGATCGTTGCCTGTTGGGAAAAGGCAGCAGGCGGATAAAAAACGCGCTCTTCGTGGAGGATCGATTCAATATTAGATTCCGACATACCAGCTCTGGTGCATTGGGTGAAGTGGGGTAGAGACCGATTAAATGCCTCCTTCAAAACCATACGGGTTTTGGACACACCTGTGGGCAGACGTACATTTTCCTTAAGGTTTGAACCCCAAACGCTGTGGTTTGGTGGGGAGTTTTGGTAGAGACTAAACCCTGCTGTTTGGCCACACACAATCGGTTAAATCTAGAAAATGAAGGTTGTGTTGAGAGCGTGAATCGTCTTTTCAGCAATCCGGAAACAATTTATATAGATTTTAAATCATGTACATATCTGATACAAACAGGCAAAAAACGTAAAACTTGCACGAGATTTAGAAAGCTTCACGTTTTCTACACATATGCATTAGGAGCATAAAATTTCACAAACTTGGAATGGCGATCGCACACATCAGCAAATCTCCTTTACATTAAGTTTGTATGGCTAGTGCCAACAGTATGATCACGCAAAAGTTCACTTTGTTTAAGTTGGTGAAGGAAGTCAAAGTGCGTAATCCCAACCAAATTTAGGCAAAAACGGCGTTTTACCCGAGAAAGCGTCCGGTATCTCCCTCAGCTTCATGAAAGCTTAACTGGAAACCTCCAAGACCGCTTGGGGTTATTCAGAGGCTCGAAACCATGAACGTTGAAAACATAGTCAATCACGCAGAAACAGGCTTAATGCCAGTTGTGCAACAGCCTGACATTCTCACACCTAAGCTTGGCAAAGAAGCGGTAGGTAATGGTGCACTGCATTCAGACTGGAAACTTCCACTAGCCTCTCTACCCATCACGCAAATCGCTCCCAAAGATGACGACCTAACATCATCTAGCCAATTGCTGGTGGCTCGCACGGCTAACCAGTTGCCCCTAGGTGACACCACGGCTCTAAACAAACTTTTGGGTCAACCCGACCAGAATCAGCTAGTCGGTGATTTGAAAGATGATACTCTAGCGCGTCAGCCCAAAGCGAATGGCGGTTTTGCTAAGACTCGCAGCCGCAGTGCCCTGAGAGCTGTCGCCAGCGCTGCCAGCAGTCCTCTGCGGCTAGAAGCAGAGAATCTGACGCTCAAAACGTTCAGAACGGAATCGAATGCGATCGCCTCTGGCGGCAAACTGGTGAGTTTGTTGGGCGGCAGTTCAGGTGAATCGGGTTCTGTAAAGGGCACCTTTACCGGAGCCACTGGCAAATACAAGGTTGTCCTGGGGTATTACGACGAGAACGATGGCACGTCAACCATTGAAGCTCGCATCGGTGGCAAGACCATTAGTACGATTACCCTCGATCAACAATTGGGGAGTACCAACGTCAGCAAAAACAACCTGGTGCGTCGCACCATTGCCTCCGAAATCACCCTGACAAAAGGGACATCCCTGGAACTGCTAGGGAAAGAAAACGGTAAGGAACATGCCCGGATTGACTATATCGAGTTCATCCCCGCACAGACCGATACGAGTACTCCCACACCTACTACTCCCACTACTCCAATCACTCCAACTCCTCCAATCACTCCAACTCCTCCAACCACTCCAACGCCAATCACTCCAACGCCTCCCCCGCCGCCACCAGCACCGCCGGGTAATGCAACCCCAACCCTCACCCGCCTAGAGGCCGAAAACCTCACCCTCAAAACCTACCGCGTCGAGTCGAATGCGATCGCCTCTGGCGGCAAACTTGTGGGCTTGACAGGGGGCAAAACGGGCGAATCGGGCAGCGTATCGGGCACCTTTAATGGCGCTACAGGTCAGTACAACCTGGTGGTAGGCTACTACGACGAGAACGATGGTACGGCCAAAATTGAAGCCCGCATCGGCGGCAAGACCGTCGGCACCGCCACTCTCGACCAACAGTTGGGCAGCACCAACGTCAGTCAAGGCAATCTAGTTCGCCGGACTATTGCATCCGGAATCACCATCACTAAAGGCACATCGCTTGAACTGTTAGGGACAGAAAATGGTGCAGAACATGCTCGAATTGACTACGTTGAGTTTGTTCCAGTCAGTAACAGTGGCTCTCCCACGCCGCCACCACCGCCACCCGCAGGCGATACTCAAGCGCCAACGGCTAGCCTCACAGCCGCTAACGTCACCGCTAAAGGCGGCACCACCCAAACCTTTACGGTGAACTACACAGACAATACTGGGATCAATGCGGCGACCCTAGATAACACAGACGTGCGAGTGACCGGCCCTAACAACTTCAGTCAACTGGCATCGTTCGTCAGCAGCAGCGGCAGCGGCAATTCTCGCACCGCCACCTACCGAGTCAATGCGCCCGGAGGAACCTGGGATAACGCCGATAATGGCGCTTACAATGTTGCAGTCCAGGCAGGCCAGGTGCGTGATTCTAGCGGGAATGCCGTCAGCGGTGGCACGTTGGGTAGCTTTGCCGTAAACGTACCGGCTTCGGCTCCTACCCCACCAACGCCCCCATCGGCAGGAAGTGGAAAAACCTACTTTGAGGATGACTTCTCAAGTGGATATTCCAAAAAATGGCACAAAGAGTCTGCTAATTTGAGCCACTCGGTTCAAACCACCAAAGCCCCCGATGGCTCCGATGCCATCCGGTTTGAATTGCGCCGCACTGATCCCAATGTGGCTCTCGGCAAGCGATCGGAACTCGCACTGGATTCAGTAGCCGCTGGTTCAGAGCAGTGGTATGGCTTCCGGGTGATGCTGCCCCAAGGCTGGGATAGAGACCCTGGCTCATACGAGGTGATTGGACAGTGGCACGAAATCCCCGACTGGAATCTTGGCGAAGGCTGGCGCAGTCCTCCGCTGGGGATCTATGTTCGAGATGGTCAATGGCGCGTCAATAACAAGTGGGACTCTAAGCCCAAAACCATTGGCAACACGCCTGAAGGCAAGGCAACCCTGTGGACGGGCGCTTACGAAACAGGCGAGTGGGCCAACTGGGTGTTCCGCGTCAAATGGTCACACAAATCGGATGGCATCCTTCAGGTTTGGAAAGATGGCCAGCTGATTGTAGATAAGAAGGGGCCAAATACGTACAACGATCAAGTCGGCCCTTACTTCAAAATTGGCGTCTACAAACCCGACTGGAAGGAGAATCCTCGGGCTAGCAATACCGATAAACGAGTGGTCTACTTCGATCAAGTGCGGATTGGTGAAAACAATGCGGGCTATGGCGCAGTTGCCCCCCGTTAAATTCAAAGTCAGTCGAGTTTAGCCTATTCAATTGCGGTGAGGTGCGTCCCAAAAGGGGCGCACTTTTTTCTATTTTCTCTTTGCCCTTAGGCCAGAGGCTCTCGGTGGCTGAATCAAGTAGAGCAAATTTAAAATGAGAGACTATAATATCTAAAAACTAATGTCTAGTAACTCTGCATTTTTACTGAAAACAAGAGCCAGAACATAATTTATGTAGGATATAAAAAGCTCGCTGCATTATTTTGTCAAGGTATTAGTTTGAATAGTTTATAAACTTCATATGGCCTTTATCTAAAGGCAGTAAACTTCACCCAGCCTTTAAAGATAATCCAGTGAATACCGCATAATCTTCTGTCTATTAGTAATGGTATTTGTGTGCAGTGTGAGGCTTGACTAGGGCCATCTTCTTGAGACTTAAGGGCGGTGCTATGGAATTACAACAAAAACCTGAAGAAGTGGATTTGCAGAAATATTGGCTCGTTTTGAAGCGGCGTTGGTTGCCTGCAACAGGCGTGTGTGGGCTTGTCGTAGCACTTTCCGCGTTGATCACCATAACGCAAAAACCCTTGTATGAAGCGGAAGCCAGGACTTTAGTTAAGCTGAATCCTCAGACTGCCTTGATTGGTCTAACCGACAACTCTCAAGAATTGCAGGCACTAGATGCGCGAAGCAGCCCTTTGACCACGCAGGCAGAAGTCGTTCGCTCCTTACCCGTAGCGCAGCGTGTCATCAGGTCCTTAAAACTTGAAGATGAGGCGGGTAAGCCTCTAGATCCTAGAGATTTTCAAAGTAGTTTGACCGTTAGACCTGTAGGCGGCACCGACGTACTGCGGATTATTTATCAGGCAACTGACCCAGAGGTGGCCGCATCGGTGGTCAATGAGGTGGCCACTGCTTACACGCAGCAAACGATTGCCGATAAGCGAAAAGAAGCAGGCCAAGCGCGTGAGTTTATTGGAGAGCAGCTACCTAGGATGGAGGCTGCTGTCATTGAGGCAGAGTCTGCTCTGCGGCAGTTTAAGGAAAGCAATGGCGTAGTGGCGCTGCCTGAAGAAGCCACATCTGCGGTTAGGGTGATTGCCGATTTGCAAACCCAACTGGCGCAGGCTCAAGCCCGGTATGGCGATGCTAGTGCTCGGGTAGCCGTGCTCCAAAATCAGCTGGGGATGAGTTCTGAGCAAGCTTTAGCCATTAGCTCCCTCAGCCAAGCGGCTGGAGTTCAAGATATTTTGTTGCAGTTGCAGCAGGCTCAAAGCGAACTGGCGGTTAGCCGAACTCGTTATCAGCAGAAACATCCCACGATTGCTAATCAAGAACGAAAGGCAGCCGCTCTGAACACGTCGCTGCGATCGCGCGTTGGCGAAATTTTGGGTAACCAGGGTGCAGTTTCTCTAGGAGATTTGCAGATTGGTGATGTGGAACGAGGCGTGATTGCCAACTTCGTGCAGGCAGAAGCAGAGCGCTCTGGGTTAGATCGCCAAGTGCGCACGCTGGCAGGGACTGAGGCGTCTTACCGAGCTAGGGCAAGCGCATTACCCCGCTTAGAGCAAGCCCAACGGCAGCTCGATCGACAGCTCCAAGCGGCTCAAACCACCTACGAAACGCTGCTAACGCGGCTACAAGAAATTCAGGTGTCAGAGAATCAGGATGTCGGCAATGCCCGCCTGATTTCTCCAGCCCTGCCACCCGAGTTTCCCATCAGCCCTAAAAAGCCCCTCAACTTAATGTTAGGCGGCATTGTCGGTCTGCTAGCAGGGATTGCGACTGCCTTTGCGCTTGATCTGGTAGACAAATCGCTCAAAACTGTCAGAGAGGCCAAAGAGCTGTTTGGCTACACTTTACTGGGTGTGATCCCAGCCTTTAGCCGCTGTGGCAAGGTCAAACATACGAGCGAGCTAGACCGCTCCATCCCTCGGGTGGTGTCGAGAGATTGTCCAGAATCTCCGGTCAATGAAGCGTTTCAGATGCTGCAAGCCAATCTGAAGTTTTTGAGTTCTGACAAAGAGATCAAAGCATTGGTGGTGACCAGTTCGGCTCCGCGTGAAGGCAAGTCGGAAGTTTCTGCTAACTTAGCAGCCGCGATCGCCCAATTGGGTAGTCGGGTGCTGTTAGTGGATGCCGACATGCGCCATCCAATGCAGCATCACGCTTGGGATGTAACCAATTCACCCGGTTTGAGTAACGTTCTCGTTGATCAGACAGCCTTTCAGTCGGTTGTGCACCCCGTCATGCCAAATCTGGACGTACTCACGGCGGGCGTGATTCCGCCCAACCCAGCGGCTATTCTCGACTCCAACCGGATGGCATCTTTGATTGATGCATTCTCGCAAGAGTACGATTTTGTGGTGTTTGACACTCCACCGCTATCTGGAACGATTGATGCAGCCGTTCTTGGCAAAATGGTTGACGGCATTTTGCTAGTAGTTAGGCCAGGAGTCGTCGATACCGCTAGCGCCACTGCTGCTAGAGAGTTTCTGGCACAATCGGGTCAAAAAGTGTTGGGCATCGTGGCAAATGGAGTAGACGTCAGAAACGAACCCGACAGCTACTTCTACTATTCCAGAGAATATCAGTCTGGTCGCCAAGCGTTACCAGCCAGCTCGGCAGTTGATGCAAGAGCGTTGGCGGCAGCTCGAAGTGGGATGAGAAAACCCTAGGGTTCGAGAATCGGTATGGCTCAATCGCCCGATGGCCATCTTCAATCAGCGGCTGGCTAAATCCAGCAGTTGGCTGGCTGTTGGATCTGCTTGTCTGCCTGCTGACTGCGTTGTGTTGACCTTAGCCTTAACTTTAGCGTTGCACCTATGCCCTATTTGCCTGAATTCCTAAACGTGCGTCATTCTGTAGCATTGCTAGTGCTGCTAGGAGCCGCCTCTGCAATTGCGCCTGCCGTTGCCCAAGATGGGTACCAGCCCTATGCCTCTACCCGGACGGCTCGTTCGGCACCTCAAAATACGACGGTTATCCATCCTGACTACATCATGGGACCGGGTGACGGGATTGGGATTACGGTCTACGACTACGAAGAGTTTACCGCCAATAAAGTGATCTTGTCGGATGGAACCGTGATTTTGCCGTTAATCGGTGCGGTGCCTGCGGCGGGGCGATCGCCTGATCAGTTTGCCCGCGAGTTAGAAGCCCAGTTGCGCGAGTATCTGGTCAACCCGGTAGCCACCGTTACGCTCACCACCCTGCGCCCCGTGACGGTGAATGTGGCCGGAGAAGTGCAGCGTCCCGGCCCCGTGAGACTACGCAGCCTCACCACCGCCACTGGCAACAACAATGCTCAAGAAACGCCGACGGTCACGAGTGCTTTGATTCAAGCCGGGGGCATTACCCGCTACGCCGACATTCAGCAGGTTGTGCTGCGCCGAGCTGGCTCCAATAACGCCAATGCCCCGCTCACCGTTAACCTATGGAATTCGATTGGATCAGACACGGCATCCCCTGATCTGGTACTGCAAGACGGCGATTCGATCTTTATTCCTCGGCTAGCAGATGATGCCACTCTCGATCGGCGGTTGATTGCCCGCTCTAGCCTTGCCCCTGTTACGGTGCGGGTGCGGGTGGTGGGTGAAGTGGTCAACCCTGGAGAAGTTGATGTTCCGCCCAACAGCTCCATTTCGAGTGCGGTGGCGATCGCGGGTGGCCCCACGGTCGATGCCCGCATGTCTCGGGTGCAGTTTGTGCGGCTGAATGACCAAGGCGTCGTGGAGCAGCAAGAAATTGACCTGCGCAACTTAACCGACACCTATCAAATCCAGGAAGGTGATGTGGTCATGGTGCCCAAAAAAGGCTCGGCTGTCTTTTTAGATGGTGCCAGTCGGGTTCTCAGCCCGCTCGGAAGCTTCCTGCGGATATTCGGCCTTTAGGAAACCGCCAACTCCAGGCAAGTCCCTCTGACAGTTTTGGCAGAGGGACTTTGAGTGTGACCCATACTGATGATCTAAAGGATCATGCTCTGAAGGTAGAGGTAATGCGCGTCATCGCCGCTTCAACATTGGCGCGACTGTTGAACGCTGAAATCCGGAAATAGCCTTCACCAGCAGCACCGAAGCCTGAACCAGGAGTGCCCACCACGTTGCAGGTATGCAGCAGCTTATCAAAAAAGTCCCAGCTCGATAGGCCGTGGGGCGTTTTGACCCAGACGTAGGGGGCATTGGTGCCGCCGTAGACCTGGAGTCCAGCGGCGGTTAGCTGTTCGCGAATGATGCGGGCGTTTTCCATATAGAAGTCGATTAGCGCCCGCGTTTGGGCTTGCCCGTCTGGCGAATAAACCGCTTCAGCCCCCCGTTGCACAATGTATGACACGCCGTTGAATTTGGTCGATTGTCGCCGATTCCACAGCTTCCACAGCTCCACGTCAGATCCGTCTGCGGCTTTGCCCGTCAGGGTTTTGGGTACAACGGTCAGGGCGCAGCGAGTTCCGGTGAACCCGGCATTTTTGGAAAATGAGCGAAACTCGATCGCACACTCGCGTGCGCCTGCAATCTCAAAAATAGAATGAGGGATGCTAGGGTCGGTAATAAATGCTTCGTAGGCAGCGTCAAAGAAGATGATCGAGCCGTTGGCGCGGGCATAGTCTACCCACGCTTGCAGGTGTTCGCGGCTGGCGGTGGCTCCGGTGGGGTTGTTAGGAAAGCAAAGGTAGATTAGGTCTACTTTTTGAGTCGGCAGCGGCGCGGTGAAGTTATTTTCGGCGGTAATTGGCAAGTAGACTAGCCCGCCATACTCGCCCTGTTCGTTGGCATCTCCCGTGTGCCCCGCCATGACGTTGGTATCGACATAGACGGGATACACCGGATCGGTAACGGCGATCGCATTATCGCTGCCAAAGATATCCAAAATATTGCCGCAGTCGCACTTAGACCCATCGGATACAAAAATTTCATCGGCGCTAATGTCACAGCCCCGCGCCTGGAAATCGTGGGTGGCGATCGCCTCTCGCAGCCAAGCATAGCCCTGCTCTGGGCCATAGCCTTTGAAGGTAGCGCGATCGCCCATATCCTCAACGGCCTGAATCATGGCAGCACGGCACGCAGCTGGCAGCGGCTCCGTGACATCGCCAATCCCCAAGCGGATCACGTTGGCATCGGGGTTGGCATCGGCAAAGGCATTCACCCGCCGCGCAATTTCAGGAAATAGGTAGCCCGCTTTCAGTTTGAGGTAGTTGTCGTTAATAGTCGCCATAGGTCGCCATCGTCTGGATCGTCAGAGGTCTTCAACTCAGCTTACCGCGAGTTTGCGGCATGGTTAGACCTAGCGGCTAGCGCTAACGTGTACACACATCTCGAACAAGGTATCAACGTACTGCGAGATCCCCCTAAATCCCCCTTAAAAAGGGGGACTTTGAATCCGGTTCCCCCTTTTTTAAGGGGGGTTAGGGGGGATCAAACCCAGTCGAGGCCAGATCAGAAGACTTGTGTGTACACAGTAGGCGGCTAGCGGGAGCATTCCACTTTTGCGGATATGGCAGCGTTGAGTCGCCCGGTTTCCACAGTTGAGGGCGATGCCGGATCGGCGCAGGCAAGCGATGTGTGCCTACGCCCAGCGCTGTGGCGATCGCCCCACGTTTGGCCTACGGTCGCTGTCTCCGCCGCGTCAGAATGCTCACCACTTCACCGGGATTGGCACCGGGCACGAGGCTACTCCAATCATTGGTGTCGGCAAATCCGCGCGCATGCAGGTCGTGAATGGTTGCCTCTACCCAGGTGGGGCTGCTAATCAGCAAGACGCGCATCTGCTCTTGGCCGGGTGCCGGAGGGTGCAAGTAGAGCGGCAAAATTATCGGCGAGGGGCGATCTACACCACTTTCACCAGCGTCACTATCGGTCAAAAAGCTGCGGGCAATAGGCGCGTTAACCATCTCAATCATCGGGGTTCTCCTGCATGGGGTAAGAGGAAACCCCAAAAACCTAGCCACCCCGTTTCCATAGGAAAGTAGGGTGGCTATCGAGAATGCTATCATTTCGAGTTAGCCTCCATACTGCCATAACAGCTGGGGGTTAGCCGCTCAATGTTG
>CASBQX010000124.1 GCA_949127925.1 Synechococcales cyanobacterium PMM_0002 | reverse complement strand
CAGCTATTGATGATTGATACAGAGAATAAGTTTGTTTCGACTGGGTTTGCTAAAGAACTGGCAAAACAGTCGGGCGGGAAGTATTACCACTTGCCCAAGGCAACCGATCAGGCGATCGCCGCCATGACGATGGGTGCCTTGCGTGAGGCGAAGGGTAACTAGAACCTCATCTATTTTTTATTTCACTCTGGTAAAAAGCAGATGGGGCGTGCATTGCACGCCCCATCTGCTTTTATTACAAAATCACATTGTCCTGGCTCTAGCTAGCCGCCCGCCCTTAGCTAGCCAAGTATTCTCGAATATCGGCACGGCGTTTGCGCAGCTTGGTCAGGGCTTCACGTTCAATCTGACGGACGCGTTCTCGGCTAATGTTGAGGCGATCGCCAATTTTTGCCAAGGTCAGCGAGCGGCCATCATCTAAGCCAAAGCGTAGCGCCAGCACCTCACGCTGCTGCGGAGTTAGGTCTGCCATCAACTCTTCTAGTTCACTGCGCAGAGACGCTTGGGTCGCAAAGTCTTCGGGAGAAGGCCCTGTGTCTTCTAGCAATTCACCCAGTTCGGTATCCTGGTTGTCTCCGACTCGCAAATCGAGGGAAAGCGGCTGGCGGGCACGTTCCAAATATTCCCGTACCTGCTTGGGGTGCATTTCTAACTCGGCAGCCAGTTCGGCCACAGTAGCGGCGCGACCATGCTCTTGGGCTAGCTGGCGCTGGGCTTTCTTAATTTTGTTGAGCTTTTCGGTAATGTGAATCGGTAGGCGAATAGTGCGGCCTTTTTCGGCGATCGCTCGCGTAATCGCTTGCCGAATCCACCAATAGGCATAGGTCGAAAACCGGTAGCCTTTGGTGGGGTCAAATTTTTCGACCCCGCGCTGCATGCCAATGGTGCCTTCTTGGATCAAGTCCAGCAGATCCACGTTGCGCTTAATGTATTTTTTGGCGACTGATACAACCAACCGCAAGTTGGCTTCTACCATGCGGCGCTTGGCCACTTCGCCCTCGGCGATCGCTCGTTCCAAAGCTTGGATCGATAGACTGGCTTTGTCTGCCCATTCGGCCTGACTTGGCGTCTGGCCAGACTGGTCGGCGGCTTCTTGTCTTAATTCATACAGGGCACTTAGACGCTGTACTTGCTTTCCATAAAGAATCTCTTGCTCGTGGGTTAACAGCGGCACCCGACCAATTTCCCGTAGGTATGTCCGTACCAAATCTGTAGAAGCTTGAGCGGTTTTCATAGCGATTTAGATGTCGAATCGAGGAGCAGTACTGAAATGAAGCAATTGTACTATCTGAGCTGAAAGTCGAAATTTGAAAAAGGTTTTAACGATGGATTAGGTATTGCAGGTAAAGCGAAGCGGATCGGTCATACCAATTCATAACATCGTGACGCCCTTGAGCATCACTACCTTTTGATATAGCTCGTCTACTAAATTAATCAATCGTTGCTTGATATTAACAATTGTAACCTTTATGAAAAGACATGTCACGCTTTATTAGAGAAATAGCTTTTTCTTGACTTGACTAAATCTTAGCCACACAATAGCCGGAGATGCCGCTTATGAATGCATCCTGGACAACAAAAACGATTAGGATTGCAAAGGGATCATCCTCTAATCCGGGATATAGGCTAGCCCAGGGCATCTCCATATGTAACGGTTTTTAAGCTTTAGCCGACTCCAATCGAGTTTTCCTCTCAGAAACTTGAACCCTAGCCTTCTGACTCGGCTTGCTATCACACAGGGAGCCAGCGGTAAAGTTTTGCTTCCCTGCTCCTATTGGCGTGCAGAATCCGCTGCTGGTGGTTGGTTAAGGAATTAATCCATGTTAGTCCCAAGCTTGAAGTTCTGTAAACCAGTGATTCAGCACGTTGCCAAACTGGCTACGGCGTGATTCAAACGTGGCAGCACTCCAAATGATCGCTGCACCCAGCAGAATGCCGATGACCCACAAGAGAAATGAGTAATTGTTAACCAGCAGCCAGACCTGGCGCAGTACTTGGAATCCAAAGGCTACGGTGCCCACATAGAGGAACCCACGGACTTTGAGCAACACTCCAACGAGGGCAAATCCGAAGCTGAGCACAAACGCCAAACTGCTGAATATTAAGGACAGGCTGCTGCTCTCGACCTCTGATTGGTAGATGGCTGCTAAACAAACAAGACCAGTGGCCATACTCCGGAGCCAGTGCCGCTGTTGTCTGGCAGAACTAGCCTGTAGAGTCGGGTCAATTTGTGCCACCCAGAGCAGTGAACCGCCCACTAACGCTCCCACCCAAAATGGACTGAGCCAGCTGTGAACTGACAGCCACTGCCATCCGCCCCATAGCAGCAACCCCAAGGTTAGGTAGCTAAGCCGGATGCGCCCTGTAACTTTGGCCAAGGCTGCATAAAAGGCAGCCGCGAGCAAGAGACTAGGAAGGCGCACCTCAAACGCAGTCAGCAGCACCACCACTCCAGGTAAGAGCGCCGCCGCCATCCACCAAGCTTTGACAATCCAGCCTAATCGGGGCGCTGGGATCAGCACCATGCCTAACGCCAGTCCGGCGGCGATCGCGCCAGCCCAGCCCATCACCTGAGCCGGGTCGGGCACCAGTCGCCCAATACTCGCGTGAATCCCCCAAAACAGTCCCATCAACAGCACAACTTCTAGATTCCAGGCCAGTCCAACCTGGCCTAGCTGGGTTGGCTGCCGCTTGACGCGGAAGGCGATTGCCCCCAACAACAGCACAGCCGCTAGCGCCCAGCCCCGAGCGAAAAGCTCTGGGGTGGCGGCAGGTAGGGTGCTGGGGTAGGTGAGATAAAGAGTACTAGTGTAGAAATTGAGCAGGAATAAATTGAGGCCAGATAAGGCGATCGCCCAGCCGTTGCTAGCCGCAGCCAGTACTCGTGGCAGGGGTGTAGGTCGCTGCCATGCCCTCCAACCCAACCACAGCAGCCCAGCCGCGAGCGCTAGTTCGATCGCAAATAAGTCTAGCGTTTGATTGGGGATAAACTGCCAACATAATTCAGCTCCCAGCGCTAGACCAAAGCCAATGGCGATCGCCGCTGTGGATAAAGCACCTGTGGACAAAGCCGCTGTGGACAAAGCCCCTGGAGATGTCTCTTTGCGAGCTAACGGCCGAACGTTTAAACCCATCAGCACCGCAGCCGTGCCCAGGCAAATCAGCCGAGCCAGATCTAAGTTGAGTAGCATCAACACCAGCAAACCCAATGCCACTCCACAAAGAGCGATCGCCACCGAGGGTTGAGCAAACGCCGGACGGTTAGCCAGGTAGGTGAGCGCGATCGGAATCAATATCAATATCAACGTCCAGAGATTGCTGCTATTGAAGTCTGTGAACGCTGTGAACGCTGTGAACCAGTAGCTCAAACCCGCCAACACTAGACCCCCATACCAAGCGCTTTGCCGCCAGCGCTGACGGGTAGAACCACTGCACAGGCTCCATTCAGCTACGCTGCCGACCACAAACAGGGTAGTCCAATGCTGTGCGGCTAACGTGGGCAGTAGGACATCAATCCCCGAGATTAATGCTGACAGCACCGCTGCATGGGTCAGGTAGATCAGCGGCGTGGGCGCAGTGGGGCGACGGCTCAGACTGAGCAAGGTAAGCGCCGAAAGCAAGAGATTCAGCGATCGCACCACTGGATTCTCCAGACTGATGCCTGACAGGCCAACCCCTAACAGCAGCGCTAGTAAGTCGGCATGATTTGCCAAGACAGGCCGCTGTTTGTGCCGAAACAGCGTTGCTAGCCCCAGTATCCCCAATACATACGGAAACACGGCCACCCCCAAGAGGGCGTAGGGCATGGCCGTCGTCCCGGTAAACTGGGTCGCCCGATCTGCCAACGACTGCTGGATTTCACTCGGAATCAGCCAGTAAGCTAGTCCGCATGTTTGCAGCCCTATCCCCAACAAAGCAGTTAAATCAACAGTTCGACCCTGCCGCCATAGGGCTTCTGCTAGCAGCCACAGCGCCAGACCACTAATGGCGATCGCTTGCCAGGACGGAGTGCTGCCCACGGTGGCCAGCCAGCCTAGAATCAGCAACAGCCAGCCCCCCTGGCTCCATCCCAAACGGTCAGCATGGCCGCGCGATTGCCAGACCAGCAGCCAGCCCCATAGCCCGAACGCTAAACCCAATTGGCTAAGGGGCACACTGGCGATCAAAACTGCGCGCCCCGCCAGCAGCAGCACCGCTGCCCCAATCGCGATCGCGCTAGGTGACAGAACGACCGGATTGGATGCATCTCCGGCTTTGTGCTGCGATCGCCGCTCGGTATCGAGCGATTGATACACCAAACAGGCAATCGTTCCCAGAGTGCCGATATAGGTAGCGCCCAGCGGCACCCCGGCCCAGTCCCAGCCCCAGTGCAGCCAGCTCAACGCTACGGCGTTGGCCGAGCGCAGGCGATTGATCGAGGGTGGCTCATGGTCGGCGTGAATTAGCCGAACGGTGAGCAGGCTGAGCAGTCCAGTCGCGATCGCCCCCACCCCACCCCCGCCAGGGCTACGCCACAGATGTAGCCCATCCATCATCCAAACGTTCACCGGGATCAGCAGCAGGGTCGCAATCCGGAGCATATGCGCCGTCAGATGCAGCTGAGGTCGGCTAGCGGCCCACACGCTAGCACCCCAAAAGGCCAGCGTGTAACCCAATAAAATGGCATACTGCGCCACCGTTGAAAAGTTGCGCCACTGGCTAGCCGCTAGCACGCCCGACGACACCACGACTAAAAAGACACCTAGCGCCAGCAGCCAAATCACCCCAATTTCTGTAGCAAAAGACTGAGCGGCTTGATTGATCCAGGGTCGTGGCTGCGCCACAGCAGGCGTCTTGGCGCTCGGCCTAGTGGGGAGCTTGTTGCCTCCATTAACTGGCCGCCGCCGATCAACTGCGATCGCCACAAAATCTTGGTCATGTGCTGTTGGCCGAGTACCCCTCGGCACCGCCTGCGGTAATGGGCAGGCCAAATTTTCCTGGCACAGCCGCCGCACCTGAGCATCCGAGAGTAAGCCTAACCCCAACCACATCTCTAACCCTGCCAGTAAATCGGGGTGATTCGCTGGCACTATTAATCGAACATCAAGCTCTGAATTAGGAAGGGGAGCCATAGGGTGGGGGAGCTACAGTCTAAGGCGGGGCACCAATGGAACATCAGACTCAAGGTCAAACTCATTTAGTTACAGCTTGAGTTACAGCTTGAGCTACAGCTCCAGGTATTGTTAACAGCTTAGTTCACCGCTCAGCAGCTGCTGCGATTGGTAACCAAATAAAAAATCGGCACAAAAAAAGCAGTACAAAAAAGTGGAAGGCGATCGCCCTCCACTTCAAATATCTTGATTCAACTGTTGGTTTAAACCGCTTCTGACCTAAGGGGTAATCTCTCTACTAGACGGTGCAGGCTCTAGTCCCACCATAGACTCCTTCAATAGCTTCAGGCCCTTCTTCACCCGCCGAGACACCGTTACGGCGCTGATGCCCAACCGTTCTGCGGTTTCCTTCTGGGTTAGGTCATATAGAAACACAGCTTCTAGTACTTCACGGGTTCGTTTCTCTAACTGTACCAACGCCTGCTGCAAGCGAATCTGATCTTCTTGAGCCAGCTGGAAACTCCGGTACTGTGAATCAGGAAGCAGTTCACCGAGGGTAGACCCTTCATCTTCATCGCGCATTGGAGCATCTAGGCTAAGGGGCGATCGATTGCGATAGGCTAGCTTAATTTCTTGCCACTCCACTACCGAAACCTCAAGCTTCTCTGCAATTTCGGCATCGGTTGGCTGTCGCAGCAGCAGCATTTGCAATTCTCGGGTAATTGTTGCTGCCTGATGTTGAATGGCCTGCCAGCGGCGGGGAATCCGAACCGCTGATCCTTTGTCGCGCAGATAATGTTGGATTTCGCCCCGAATATAGGGAATAGCAAACGAACTAAAGGCATGACCTTTAGTCATATCAAACCGCTCAATGGCTCGAATCAACCCCAAACTGCCAACCTGGAGCAGATCCTCATAGCTTTCCGTACATTGATTCACCCAATGGTGGGCTTCTTTCCTGACTAACCCAAAATTGAGTTGAACCAATTGATTGCGGGTTTCGGCTGTAGGGGACTTGTAATATGCTCGCAGTAACTGCAAGCTTTCGCTTTTAAGCTCGTTGGAGACTGAGGTAGACATGGCGATTTTCAGGTAGATGGAATACTGGTGGAGCCTATTGAGCCATCAAAGAGCATGGGGCGATGCAGCAACGCCTCATGTACCTCAACAGATTAGGTTCCCAGGTGAAAAGTTAAGTGCGATAAAAGGTTCATATGGCGCTGCACTGGATGTAGGCATCATGTAGGCATCCGGATTGCGAGGCTTTACAGAGAGAAGCACGCGAATTCAGCAAGCTCTATTAAAGTACGGGTTTGTTGATGCACAGAACAACTGCATTTTCACTGAACCTCCACTGAATCTCCTTTGAACCATCTTTGAGCTATCTTTTGACTTGAAAAGCTTTAAGCAGTCAAAAATACTATAAGAATTTCAAATATTTCAGTCTAAGCTTTTGGCCTAAGAGGTCAGAGTGACACAGAAACTGGAAAATTATTTATTATGTGGCGAATCTTTATTGGAACCTGATGAAAAGCTGGCTTGGAAGTGAAGTTATTCAACATTAAAGACCCTGCGACATCGAATTAACTGATGCCTCAGAGTCTTTAATGTTTGACATTAGGTTTGGATCGAGCTAAGCCGAAGCGGTTGACTAAGATTAGGTCGTCGGTTCAACGCGACCGTAGAAGAGACCTTGGATTTGGACGTCCAACGCTTCTTTACCCCCCATATCGGTGTCAGAAGGCTGTTGACTGATGAAGGTGCCAGCGATCTCTCCGGTAGCGCTGTTGACCTTAGCAACTTGGAGGGAAATGCTGCCCTTACCAGTTTTGAACGCCTTTTTGTTTTCTCGCTGTAGCTCATCGCTGTCAGCTTGAGCGGGCAAAGCAACGGCGTTGTCATAGCCTGTCGTTAAACCACGACCTTTGGGATCCAAGAAATTAGAAGTTCGGTAGGATGGCACCTTGAACACGCCCTCAAAATCGGTAGAAGAGCTGATGCTCTCAACTCCGGGTTGGGTGCTAGCCACTAATTCTTTGATGGTGAATAGAAAAGGGACTTCTTCGCCACCGGGCAACAGCACAGTAATTGCCTGGAAATCAAATCCTTCTTCTTCTTCAAAGGTTAGGGCGCGGTCGTCACCTACTTTGATTGTGCCCCGCACCTGATCAAGGGTAGAGGTGTAGCGGGTCAACGGCTTACCTGCAATAAATACCGCTTCTTGACGCTTATTGGTGGGTTCGCCTTTGACAGCGTAGTTGGTTGGTTCTAGACAGAGATCCAGAAGCGTATAGCTTTGACCTGCATCCATTGGAATTGAACTGCGTCTGGTAACTTCTAACTTGGGACAAGCATTGGCTAGTCCAGTTCCTCGAATTTCGTCGTAGGTCAAAAGACCCACGTCGGCAGCAGGGGCATTACTACAAGCTGTGAGTAGACCCAAGCAAAGAGCGAAGAATGCAACGATTAAAGCGCGATACCTCATGAGCAACCTCGATATCTCAACCTGAATAGGGATGTATAGTCTGTTTTTTTTACAGAGCATTCTAATCTCCCATCC
Organism: Synechococcales cyanobacterium PMM_0002; assembly: GCA_949127925.1. Taxonomy (GTDB): domain Bacteria; phylum Cyanobacteriota; class Cyanobacteriia; order Elainellales; family Elainellaceae; genus CASBQJ01. Next base: position 4,170 of record CASBQX010000124.1, on the reverse strand, counting down.
TACAAGACCTTGCGCCCCTTAATCCTGATGTCTCTAAAGTCTCAGCAATTCTGTTGTCAGCAATTCTGTTGATTCAGGTCAGTTTATATCCCGGTCAGTCTATATGAAGTGCCAGATTGGGAAAGTGCCAGATTGGAAGGGTGCCAGATTGGAAGAGTGCCAGATTGGGAATTCTAAGAACGGCGCTTAGGAGCTAGGAATGCATCTCACCCAGTCACCGGCATGGCAGCAGGTTCGAGAGACGTTTCAAAAAATTTGGGGCTATAGCGATTTTCGACCGCCGCAGGGCGAAATTATCGGCAGCCTGCTGATGCAGCAAGATACGTTGATTGTGATGCCTACGGGCGGTGGCAAGTCGATTTGCTTTCAGCTCCCGGCACTGCTGCAAACCGGGGTGACCCTGGTGGTGTCACCGCTGGTGGCGCTAATGGAAAATCAAGTGCAGGAGCTGCGACGGCGCGGGTTGCCAGCCGCCGCCCTGCACAGCGAACTGTCGCCGTCACAGCGGCGGCAGGTGCTCAGCGCTCTAGAGCAGCAGCGGCTGCGTTTGCTGTATCTGTCTCCAGAAACGCTGTTGAATGAAGCGGTATGGCAGCGGCTATGTCGGCCTGAGTTGACGGTGAATGGGCTGATCTTGGATGAAGCGCATTGTTTGGTGCAGTGGGGGGACACGTTTCGGCCTGCCTATCGGCAGCTAGGCATGGTGCGGCCAGCGTTGCTCAAGCATAAACCAGCGGGTACGAAGATTGCGATCGCCGCTTTTACGGCAACTGCCGATCCTCAGGCTCAGCAGATGATCCAGCAGGTATTACAGCTCCAGCAGCCAACATCTTTCCTGCTGAACCCCTATCGCCCTAATTTGGCGCTCTCGACTCAGACTGTTTGGACGCCTAGAGGGCGACGGCAAAGGCTGTTGCGTTATATCCAAGCTCATCGAGATCAATCTGGGCTGGTCTATGTTCGCAGTCGGCAAAGTGGCGAAGATCTGGCGGCTTGGCTGGGGCAGCAGGGCTACCAAACGGCGGCCTATCATGCGGGTTTAAGCCCAGCCGAACGGCGGCAGATTGAAGCAGCTTGGTTAGGTGGGGCGATCGCCTTTGTGGTTTGCACCTGTGCGTTTGGCATGGGCATCGACAAACCCAACGTGCGCTGGGTGATGCACTTTAACATGCCGCTGCTGCTGTCAGAATATGTGCAAGAAGTGGGACGAGCAGGGCGCGATGGCAACCCCGCAGCAGCCCTCATGTTGGTGAGTGAACCGACGGGCTGGCTAGATCCGAGCGATCGCCAGCAGCAGCAGTTTTTCTTAGAACAGGCGCGATCGCAACACCAAAAAGCCCAGCGGCTGATTCACAAATTACCCAAAACAGGCAATGTGGCAGCGGTCTCTCGCCAGTTTAAAGATGGGGCGATCGCCCTGGCGTTACTCCACCGCAATGGTCAGCTTCAGTGGCAAGACCCATTCCATTACAAAATGTTGCCCACAGCAGCGGCTCAACCCTTCCGGCCAGACCGCGCCGCCCAAACCATGGCAGACTATCCCCATAGCAAAGCCTGTCGCTGGAAATTTCTCCTCAATGCCTTTGGGTTTAGCCGTGAAGCCGCCAGCCTCCGGTGTGGGAAATGCGATCGCTGCCTTAGCCCGCACTCCTAAGCCTTAATCGCGCCCTTAATCTGGTTCCTATGCCTTACTGCCGATTGATGCAGCGCAACAGCCAAAGCGTAGAAATTAGTCCAATAAAATGAGCCATTGTAATGTTGGTGCTGGCCTGAACCAGAAAGACATCCAGCGGATTGACAAACTTGAGCGGGTTGCCCGACAGCAGAGAAAAGCCTTGAGCGAACGATTTGGCTACCAATGCACCCACGATTGCCTGCGCTCCCAAAATGGTAAACGCCATTCCAGATAGATTAATCAGCAGCCCAAATCTCAGAATTTGAAACACATCGCTGCGTTTGGGGCGAACTTGAGCCTCGGCGGTTTTGAGGCGACGTGCCATCCGGGTGTAGCGAAATGCCCAAAAAGCTCCGGCCAGCAGCACCAGTAACCCACACACTGAGAGGAACAACCCTGCCCCCGTTTCGGCACTGCCGCTTTGAACGCCCCCGGCAACGGTGGGCGTTCTGGTGGCAATGGTGAGGGTCGATCCGGCAAACAGCAGCACCACCCCCGAAATAATGCCCAAAACCAGCTGCCCCCAAAAGCTAACCCATCCCGTAATCCGGAACGCACTGGCAACCCGTTGAACGGCTGGGGGCAGAGAGTAGGGCGATGAATCTAACTGGCTGGACATAGTATCTCCAGAGGGCGAGCCATTCGCAGTCGCGGTTGGCCGGGGGCATTGAGGGGCACAGAAACTTAAGTTTAATTTCCATCTATTCTATACGCGATCGCCCCCACATCCACAGCGCCAAACTCCCCATAAACCCAATGCCGATTGCCCCTGCCAGAGGATTGTTGCCTATCCCAGTGACCCACTCGGGCACTTGCCCTGTATGGCGGATCAACTGCCCCACGTTCACCATGTAATAGCCCCACGTTAGCCCTCCATGTAGCCCCACCGACCAGCCCAATCGACCAGTGGCTCGCTTCGCCCACACCAACGTGAGTCCTAGCAATAGCAACCCAGCGAATTGGGGAAATGTTTTGAGGATTTCGTCCAGCGGTCGAATAAAGTGCAGCCCAGCAAACACAATCGCACTGCCCCATAGCGCCACAGTCGGAGAATAGTCGCGCTGCAACTCGTCCAGCAGCCAACCGCGAAAAATGGTCTCCTCGGCCAGGCCAAACCCCAGCGCCACCAGCAAGCCTTCCAGCACCGTCAGCAGCAGCCTCTCGGATGGCGCTTGCCATACAACCCAGCCCAGAACGGTCTGAACTAAAAATAGGCTCACTAGGCTCGTGACGCCTGTTCCTAGTCCCTGAAGCAAGTCCCGAACAAATGGCCGCGATCGCTCTAACCCATAGGATTGAAAGATCTGCGGGACATGATAGACGCGCCGCCCCCAAACGTAAACTAGGCCAAAAAATTCTAAGAACAGCACGGGCATCACCAACAAACTGATGGTGTTGGCATCGTCTACCCATTGATAGACGATCGCTACGTAGGGCAGCCACAAAATCGCCAAGGCTAACAGAAACACGCCGAGGCGGGGGAAAAATGGGAGAGTGGCCAGTTTGGTGAAAGGGAGGGGCACGGGAAGCAAGAAGAAGAAAGGATGAAGGATGAAGGATGAAAGAAGCTCTGCTGCTTCCATTTTTTGAGTGACGCATTACACTTACACTCAAGCAGATCATTAGCAGGAGAGTTGTGTGAGTCGCGATCGCATTGTGCCCGGTGTGGGGCAAGAATCGGTGTGGGACTATCCTCGCCCGCCTCGACTGGAAGATTCATCCCAGCATATCCGGGTTGTGTTCAATGGCGTTGCAATTGCCGATACTCATCGGGCAGTGCGAATTTTGGAGACCAGCCATCCTCCGGTTTATTACATCCCGCCAGACGATATCCAAATGCAGTATTTGGTGCAAGCCCCGCGATCGAGCTATTGCGAATGGAAAGGGCAAGCGGGTTATTACACGCTGTCTGTAGGCGATCGCACGGCTGAAAACGCGGCCTGGTTTTATCCTAATCCTGTTGCCGACTATGCCACACTCCAAGGCTATGTCGCCTTTTACCCCAGCCGGATGGAGGCGTGCTATGTCGATGATGAACAGGTACAGTCTCAGTCAGGAGACTTTTATGGCGGTTGGATCACCCAGGCGATCGTAGGGCCGTTTAAAGGTGGTACGGGCACCTGGGGCTGGTAATTTATCCGGTTCTTTAATTCAGAGCTTGAAGTAAGCAATACGTTGCTTACTTGATTTTGCGGATATTTTTAGCAGAGGGATGTAACATCCTTTCAGCAGACTGGGTATTTTTGTTGAGGGGTTGTGGTTACCCTACGGCTGAGTAATAAGACAGAGTGTAAACGGTTCATGAGATTGTTACGTAATTTCTTATTTCTTAGATTTTCAGCACAGCCAGATTGTAAGCGATGGTCGTGGGGGGCACTGGTAATATTACTAGCCGCTGGCTGGCTGGCTCCGGGGAGTCAGGTCGCGCAGGCGCAGGTGGCACCCTACTGTAATTTTTCGGCAGAAGAGATTACCCAAAAGCAAGCGCTGTTGGT
>CASBQX010000123.1 GCA_949127925.1 Synechococcales cyanobacterium PMM_0002 | reverse complement strand
GTGATTCACAGGCTAAAATCTGAGCAATATACTATTATTTTCGTTTAGTTAATAGTGATATCAGTACCATTGGTTTTTTGATGAATAGCAGAGATAGAAGAGGTGTAATACACGCAAGCTATCATATCCACTTCAGTATCGGGAGAATCTAAGTATTATACTGAACTTCACTGAGGCATTATGCTGAATTTTAGATGGCTCACTTTTCCAAGTTGGCTGAAAATGCCGCTATGAGAGCGTTGCAGCACGCAGAAAGTTTATTTGATGAGTAAATTAAATATAGTGATCAATATAGTGAACTCAGTACCTTTACCCAGTCTCGCAAAATATGTCCAACCTTAAGCCTCATGGGCTACCTAATGCCACGGTTGTCATCCCTTTTTGCGTCATCATTACGGGACTGGTAGCAGCGTTAGGTACTGTTGTCGCGGCTACACCCGGTTTAACTCAACCGTCACCCGCTGCTAGCGGCGGCGAGGAAATCAACCGTGAACAGCCGCCATCTAGACCCGTCGAAACTGCAATTGTGACTACCCCTAGTGGCGATCGCCTCACAGTGCGATCGGGACCAGGTGCTAGTTACGGCGTCATTGACAGTTTGGCAAACGGACAGACACTCCAACTGAGTGGGCTGACCTTGGGAAACTGGGCACAGCTGTTTGGGGGTGGATGGGTCTACCTGCCATACCTGCAAATGTCCGAAGGGGCAGCAGGTGCGAATTAATCCGTAGAGACGCGATTAATCGCGTCTCTACAAGATGGTTTAAATGTTCAACCGCTGGTAGATCACGTCTAAATGCCGCAGTTGATAGCGCGGATCGAAGCAGGCAGCGACATCATCGGGGGAGAGGTGTGTAGCTACCGTTGGATTGCTGGCAATCAAACGGTGGAAGTCACCGTCTGGCGTGTTCCATGCCTGGTGGGCACAAGCTTGAACGATCGCATAGGCGTCTTCTCGCTGCATCCCTTTTTCGACTAGCGCTAGCATCACCCGTTGGCTAAACACCACACCGCCGTAAACATTCATGTTACGGAGCATATTTTCGGGATACACCAGCAGATTTTTGACCAGATCGGTAATTTCTACCAGCATGAAGTGGGTGAGAATACAGGCATCGGGCAGGGCAACCCGTTCGACGGCGCTATGGGAAATATCGCGTTCGTGCCAAAGGGCGACGTTTTCTAGGCCACTCATGGCATAGCCGCGAATCAGCCGCGCCAAACCCGTTAGCCGTTCGGAGCGAATGGGGTTGCGCTTGTGGGGCATGGCGGAGGAGCCTTTTTGCCCTTTGGAGAAAAACTCTTCGACTTCGAGCACGTCGGTGCGCTGGAGGTTGCGAATTTCGACGGCAAATCGCTCAATTGAAGCGGCTAACAGCGCCAGGGTATTAAAAAACTGGGCGTGGCGATCGCGTGAAATTACTTGGGTAGATGCAGCATCTGGCTCTAGCCCTAGGTTTTGGCAGGTAATCGCTTCAATCTGTGGATCCACGTTGGCGTAGGTGCCGACGGCTCCAGAAATTTTGCCGACCGCAATTTCTCGGTGCAGTTGACAAAGGCGATCGCGATGTCGCAGTACCTCAGCTAGCCAGCCCGCTAGCTTAAAGCCAAAGGTGATGGGTTCTGCATGAATGCCGTGCGATCGCCCAATCATGACAGTATCGCGATGCTGCTGCGCCTGAAACCGAATTGCCTGAATTAGCTTGTCTACATGAGATTGAATCACATCCAGGCTAGCCACCAGCTGTAGTGCCAGCGCCGTGTCTAGCACATCAGAACTGGTCATCCCAAGGTGAATATAGCGCCCCGCATCGCCCACGTACTCATTCACATTCGTGAGAAATGCGATCATATCGTGGCGCACTTCCGCCTCAATTTCTAGCACCCGCTTGGGGTCAAAGTTAGCCTTTGCCTTGATTGTCTCCACGGCCTCAGCGGGAATGTAACCCAACTCCGCCTGCGCTTCGCAGACCGCGATTTCTACCTGCAACCAGGTTTTTAACTTGTACGTTTCTGTCCACAAATCGCCCATTTCGGGCAGGGTATACCGTTCTATCAAGGAGGTGCCGCAGAACACAACCGATACATTGTACAACCCGGCGAGCGAAGAGCGATGAGTCAGTCTAGGGTGCTAGCCGAGGTTAGTTATACTTTGAACGATTTAATTTAGTGGATATCATGTTCCAAGTCGTAGTAATTGCCGTTCAGATAGCCTTTGGGTTTGCCGTTGAGGGGTTCTGGGCTAATTGTGGTGTCAAACGTGGCAAACTCGTCTGGTTCAAACTCATCGTCGGGGATAAATTCTACAGAGACCCGCAGGCGTAGTTTGCCGCGTCGCCAAGTAGGTGCTCCTAATTGCAGCACTTCACAGTCTATTCCTTCCTGGAACCAGTTTACGTCTTTGCGATTCCAGGCGCGGCTATCTCGAAAATGGCGATCGCCATTTAAATGCAGCTTTTGAGTCACCAATGAATCCATCAAGGCATCGGGTAATTTAGAACTCATCGCCAAGTCTAGCGCTTGCTTCAGCCGCGCCATTCTGACGGTTCCATCTTGAAATGACACGACGTCGTTATCGTCAAATGAAGACATATCTAAGTTATTCATCGTTGTCATCGCCAGTACCTTCACACCCGCTGAGGACTTATCAAGACTGAACTTTAAACGCTGCTTTTCATCTTGGAGTTCTTTTTGTTACTACACCCCAATGGCTGAGACATCAGGGTAATTCTGGTAAATCCGAACGCCCAAGCGAGCCGTCTAGCTGCAAGGTCTACTGAGGGTGGTTCAGGGTGGGCACGCCTTGCAAGAATGGGCCGCTCAATAGCAAAGCTGTCTGGCTGTCTAGTGTGCCGCTTGCTTGCAGTCCGGCAATGGCCTGAAATCTCTGTAGGGCGCTAGTGAGGCTGCTTTGGGGAGATTTCAGGTAGCCTAAGCGAGTGAGATACTCTCTGACTTGAGTCGTTGATAGAATAGCCTCTTCAGGCCAAAAAAAAGGCACATATTCTCGTCTCCAGATGTGGGCAAATTGGCTGCGATTGAGCCGATGAATTTTGCCCCAGGCAGGATCGGCAATGGTAGCGGTATCGCGGGTCAGCGCTAGGAGGGCGATCGCATGAGGCGATTTCCGGCCATTGCGATCAATAGCCCAAGTGGCCAACACGCCGGGGCGGTTCATCCGCTGCATTTGCTCCCAAGTTGTGTCAGTCAATTCGATTCCATCCATCCCCAGTCTGCGGGCGGCCACAATTAGCTGAGGCATAGACGTACCTAGGCGGCTCGTTCCCGCAAACTTTGCCACACTCGACTCAGTAGCAGCCATGCCCCAGCGCCGCAGCACCGTAGCCATGGCCGACGGGGCGCAGCTGCTGGCCGACGTCTGTTGAAACACCCCGTTGGCGAGTAAATTATCTTCTAACGACGGGTAAATGGGTGCCAGCACATAAGTTTCAGCGGCGACAAAACTGCCCATGCCCAACAGCCCCAGCAAAGCAACGGCCAGCACCTGAATTCTAACGGTCTGCCAACTGACGATGGCGGCAACGCCGCAAACACCCAGCAGCATTACCCGCATAGCCGTCCACGTAACCCGCATACCAGCCGCCCGCCATTCCAACGGCAGCCATTGCCACTGCGGCACGTAGAGCGCAAGCAACAACAGCCCCACATAGAGTCCCAAAAATGCCAAAGAGAGAGAGGTTTTGCCCTTAAATAGGTCGTTTGCGGTCGCACCATGCCGCAGCAGTATGCGCCCAAATCGCAGCCCCCACCAAAAGGCTAATCCACCAAGTAGCGTGGTGCTGGCAATTTCTAACGGCATAAGGAAAATTGCAGGGCAAGGTGGGTCGTTCGTTCTACCTTAATCTTTCTCGATGGAAACCGCCCGTCGCTCTAGTTCAAGAGCGTCGGGTGTAAAGTATGAGAGCACCTCGCAAACCGCGCTAAAGTCTGGCTCTCACTGCACCTTAATCCTATAAATTTTATGCTTGACCTCCTCTACAACGCCGCTAACCTCTTTGTGCTGCCGTTTTGGGCACTGATGATTTTGTTGCCCAACTGGGGGGTGACCCGCAAGGTGATGGGTTCTTTTTTGCCGTTTGTGGGACTAGCAGGTCTGTACATCTACCTGTTTGGCAGCAGCCTCGATCCCGAAACAGCTCAAGCTTTTAGCAGCACTCAGCTCTCCGATATTGCCCGCTTGTTCAGTATGGAAAAAATTGCGGCCACAGGCTGGGTTCATTTTTTGGTGATGGATTTATTTGTGGGGCGATGGATTTACTGGGAGGGTCAGCAAACAGGCGTTTGGACGGTGCATTCACTGGCGCTAAGTCTGTTTGCAGGCCCCATGGGCTTGCTCTCTCATATTTTGACCCGTTGGGTGAGTCAGCGCTTTTTTCCCACTGTGGCTGTGAGTTCAACGCCTTCGCCTACGAATGACCTTTCCCACCCAGATGATCTGGCTCAATCTGTGATTGAATAACGGCTGTTCTCTATTTTGATGTCTCTAATTTAAAATTTAATTTTAGAGCTGTTTTAGAGCTGGCACTGCATTTACCTTGGAGATAGGAGTGTTTAACCGTCCCATTTCTCGTCGTCAGTTTCTGGCTGCCCAAGCCGCTACAGTGGTGGCATTCGCCTTTGGCATTAAGGGCTGTAAACGCGCTACCTCGGCTAATCGTTTACTAGATCTCGCTAACGTTGGAGAAGACTTTACGTTTGCGCTGATTGCCGATCCCCAGGTTCACGTCAAAAAGGCAAAAAACCCTGTTTTTATCACCTCCCAACGCAAACTCACTCAGATTGTCCGGGAAGTGAACCAGTTCAACCCGCAGGTATCATTTGCACT
>CASBQX010000122.1 GCA_949127925.1 Synechococcales cyanobacterium PMM_0002 | reverse complement strand
TGGCGTGCCATGTCCCTACATTGGCTGGGGAGGACGTGGCGTGCCAGGTTCCTACAGGTGGCGGATAGCTTCAATCAGCCGATCGATTTCCGATTCTAGGGTGAAGTAGTGTACGCAGGCGCGGATGCAGTCAGGATCGAGAATGGTGCGAAGCAAGAAGCCCTGGGTTTCGAGGGTTTGGGCTAGCTGGCTGTGATTGCCTTGCTGCATCTGGAAGGAAACTAGACCCGCTGCTGGGGGGGCAGTGCGCAGGCAGGTAATGTGGGGAGTTTCGCTGAGCCGCTGCCACAAATATTGGCTGAGCGTGCAGATGCGCTGGTAGCGATCGCCCGCTGTTCCCCAATGCTGGTGGGTGGCGATCGCTTCTCGCAGCGCTCCAAATAGCGTAAAGTCCGACGTGGCTACCTCGTACCGCCGCCCGTCGGGTAGCCAGCCTGTCGGATGTCCGTGCTGATTTTTGGTGACACTGCGCCAGCCGACAAAGACTGGGCTGAGCTGTGCCATGGCCTCAGGTCGGATATATAGCCCGCCTAAACCCGCCGCTCCACAGAGCCATTTGTGCCCTGTAAACGCATAGAAATCTGCACCGAGTTCTGCTAAATTTAGCGGCAACACCCCCACCGACTGGGCAGCATCGACCATCACCCACACCAAGCCACGCTCGCCCGGATAGGCATGACAGGCGGCCACAATTTCCGCCAGCGGCAGCACCTGCCCCGTATTCCATAAAATGTGGCTAATCACCACCATCCGCGTGGTGGGACGCAGGTGGGCGGTCAGCACCGCTACCGGATCGCCTTGGTTCAGCGTCTGCATCAGCGGACAGGTCGAAAACTCGACCCCAAACCGCCGCCCAATTTCTTGCACCGCCGCCACAATGCCGGGATGCTCACAGTCCGACAGCAAAATATGATCCCCTGGGTGCCAGTCAATTCCCCACAGGGCAATGTTGCAGCCCACCGATACTGACTCGGTTAGCGTGATGGTTTCTGGTGCCACCTGAAGCTCTGCGGCGATCGCCGCCCGTGCCAAATTCGTTTCTGCGGTAGCCCAGGCATTGATCTGGTTGGAAAAGGGTCCCTGCTGCTGAGTGTATTCGTGCGCCGCTTGGATGGCTGCGATCGCCGCTTGGGGCATCGGGCCTTGCCCACCAAAGTTAAAATAAGCTTTATTCGCCAAGGCCGGAAACTGCTGACGATGCTGTTCTAACGCGGTCACCTCTGATGCAGACAAAACGGACGAGTAAGTCATGGAAAACCTAGAGCGGCAACTCTCGAAATTTTAACCCTTTCCCATGTTTAACCCGATCTCTAACCCGATCTCTATTCCCATCATTGCTCTGAACTAGTTCGATAGTTCGCTCAATCGCTGGCCAGCAGAACTACCCGATTTTCGCACCACGGCACTGGCGTTTTTTGAGGCGAGTGCTGTGGTCGCCGATCAGGTGTTGACAGGGCTGGCGATCGCCCTCGACCTGCCTGGTAAAGCTATTAGTATTTTGAGGAGATCGCCCGCTCTTATACCTTGACCAAAGGCATAGCTGGGCTATGATGGCGTCATTCACATGATCTATCGAATAAATTTTAGTCTAACCGTAGTCTAAAAGTTCTTGGCTTGTTCATTCACCTTTACAGCACGAGGTTTTAACCATGTACTCAGACGGCGCTCGCAGCATTCCAGATGTGATTCAAAACGGCTACAGCGTAGATATTGGCAAATATCTAGGAGAAGGCTGGGAAATTTTCAAGAAAAATATAGGTGGCTTTGTAGGATTTGCAGCTATCGTGCTTTTGCTTAGCTCTCTGGCTGCCATTTTGCCAGAGAAAGCTAGACCGCTAGGGAATATTGCTAGCATCGTTTTAGCAGGCCCGCTGAATGCTGGGCTGTTCATTGTTGCCTTCAAACTAATCAAGCAGCGGTCAACCACCTTTAGCGACTTCTTTTTGGGCTTCAACAACTTCCTCCAGTTTTTCATCGCCAATTTGCTGGTGAGCATTTTGGTTGGAATTGCGTCTCTATTCCTGCTGCTGCCCGGTATCTACTTAGGGGTGGCCTACAGTTTCACTACCGCACTGATTGTCGATCGCAAGTTTGACTTCTGGGAAGCCATGGAAACTAGCCGCAAAGTGATCAGCAAGCGTTGGTTCCCTTTCTTTGGGTTTGTGCTGGTGCTAGTGTTGATCAATATCGTTGGCGCTCTGCTGTTTTTTGTGGGTCTGTTGTTCACCATTCCGTTGACCATGTGCGCGATCGCCGCTGCCTACCAGGACATTTTGGGACTATCGGCCACTAGCATGATTGAAGATGCGGTCTAGAAACCGCCTTTCTAGAAATGCGGCTTCTAGAAACTGAATTTCTAGAAACCGCCTTGAGGTTTTAGCATGGAAGGAGATAGGCAGAGCTTTTAGCTCCTCAAACAGTCTCTACCCTCCTGCATTTGTGAAGCGTACCCGTTCTCTCCTCCTTCTTGCGCTCTTAGCGGCGGCCTATTGTGGCTCGCTCTCCACCCTAGAGACAAGTTTTATGTTCAAAAGTTTGGCTGTCTTGCTGCCTATCCAGGTAGGGGGCAGCTTTTATTTGCTCTACCTCTATTGGACAGGGCGGATTACGGGGACGGCACGGGAAGCGGCAAGAGTGAAGGATGAGGGATGAGGGATGAGGGATGTTCGCGTTAGCGTTCGCGAAGCGTAGGATGAGGGATGAATGATGAATGTAGGGGCAAAGCATTGGGTCAGCGTGCTTAAACCTGCTCAAACCTCACTGGCCCAATGCTTTGCCCTCTTCGATCAAGACGAACTGGCCCAATGCTTTGCCCTCTTTGATCAAGACGAACTGGCCCAATGCTTTGCCCTCTTATTACCCTCCTAACCAAGACTTACTGACCAGCGTGCTTTGCCCTCTTACCCGCTAAATTTCCCTCATGCAACTGATTCCCAAACTGTCCCGTCCGATCGCCCCTCCCACTACCACGACCCTCACGTTTGATGTGGGGGGGATGCGCTGTGCGGGGTGTGTGAAGGCGGTTGAGGCGGCGCTGTTGCAGCAGCCTGGAGTGCAGTCGGCTACTGTGAATTTGGTGACGGAGGTGGCGTTGGTAGAATGTGACGCGGCGGCGGCTAATCCGGCTGGGTTGGCGATCGCCCTCACAGAGGCAGGCTTTCCGTCGCAGCCGCGTTGGAGTCCGGGAGAAGCGCCGTCTGAGGTTGCCGATCAGGAAACTCCGGCGCAGCGGCACCAGCGAGAAACAGCGCAGCGGCAGCAGCAGTTGGCGATCGCCGCTCTTCTATTAGTGCTGTCTGCGGTTGGACACCTCAGCTTGTTCAACATCACCATTCCGGGGCTGAGCAACATCTGGTTTCACTGCGGGCTGGCCACCTTGGCGCTCATTTTCCCCGGACGCGCCATGATTGTGGACGGCTGGCGAGGGGTGCGGCGCAGTGCTCCCAATATGAATACGCTGGTGAGTTTGGGGACGCTGACGGCCTACACCACAAGCCTGGTGGCGCTGCTATTTCCGCGCTTGGGCTGGGAATGCTTCTTCGATGAACCGGTGATGCTGGTCGGCTTTATTTTGCTGGGGCGCACCCTCGAACAGCAGGCACGTAGCCGAGCTGCCGCGTCGTTGCAGTCATTGCTGGCGCTGCAACCTGCGATCGCCAAGCGGTTCGCTCCAGATCAGATTAGTGCTGAATTCAGTCCAGCTCAGCTTAATCTGGTTAAAACCGTTGAATTGCCGACGGCTCAAGTCACCGTTGGCGACTGGTTGCAGGTGCTGCCGGGTGAAAAAATCCCCGTCGATGGCGAAATTGTTCTAGGTCAAACCACGGTCGATGAGTCGATGCTAACCGGGGAAGCAACGCCCGTCCTCAAGCAGCCGGGAGCGTTTGTCGCAGCGGGCACGCTGAACCAAACGGGGGCGATCGCATTGCGTGCCACCCGCACCGGGAAAGACACCACCCTGGCTCAAATCATTGCATTAGTCGAAACGGCGCAAACCCGTAAAGCTCCAATTCAAGGGCTAGCCGATACGGTCGCCGGATACTTTACCTACGGCGTTTTGGCGATCGCCCTACTCACGTTTGGGTTCTGGTATTTTGTGGGAACGCCGCTGTGGGGGGCAGAAATCGGCAACCTCAGTGCCGGGATGGGGCATATGTCCCACATGAATGCTGCCCATGCTGCCCCTAATTTCGCTCCGTCGCCGCTGCTGCTGAGCCTGAAGCTGGCGATCGCCGTCCTGGTAATTGCCTGCCCCTGCGCGCTAGGACTGGCCACACCTACCGCCATTTTGGTCGGCTCGGGAGTAGGAGCCGAGCGCGGGCTGCTAATTCGCGGTGGCGATGTCTTAGAAAAAGTGCATCAGCTGCAAACCGTTGTCTTCGACAAAACCGGAACGCTGACCACCGGGCATCCCAGCATCACAGACTGTGTGCCGTTGGGGGCAGCGCGATCGGCTAGCGACCTGCTGCAACTGGCTGCCACGGTCGAGAGCGGCACCAATCATCCGCTAGCGTCAGCCATTCGCCACCAGGCTCAGCAGCAAAATCTGCCGTTATTACCTGCTGAAGCGTTTGTGACCGAGGCGGGGATGGGCGTGTCGGCTCAGGTCGATGGCCAACTGATTTTGGTGGGCACCCCGCCGTGGCTGGTTCGCCACGGTGTCAGCATCCCAGCCGATGCTCAGAGTCAGGCCGATGCTCTGGCCGCTACGGGCAAAACGGTGATTTATGTGGCGGCGGGTGCGGCGCTGGTGGGGGTCATTGCGGCACAAGACACCCTCCGTCCCGATGCGGCGCTCACCGTGACTCACCTGCGGCAAATGGGGATGCGGCTGGTGCTGCTGACGGGCGATCATTTCTTAGCGGCTAATGCGATCGCCCGTCCTCTCGGGTTTGCGCCCGCAGACATTCAGGCGGGGGTGTCGCCCCAAGGCAAGGTAGACGCGATCGCCCAACTGCGTGCAGCCGGAACACCGCAGCAGCAAGTCGTGGCGATGATCGGCGATGGGATTAACGATGCACCTGCCTTAGCCGCCGCCGATGTTAGCCTGTCGCTGCACTCCGGTACCGATGCGGCAATTGAGGCATCGGACATTGTGTTAATGCGCGATCGCCTCACCGATGTGGTCGAAGCCATTTACCTGAGCCGCGCTATTTTTAACAAAATTCGCCAAAACCTGTTTTGGGCATTTGCCTACAACGTGCTTGGCATTCCCATTGCCGCTGGCGTTTTGCTGCCGTCCTTTGGCATTTTGCTCAACCCCTCTGCTGCCGGAGCACTGATGGCGCTCAGCTCCGTCAGCGTTTTAACCAACTCGCTGCTGCTCCGCCGTACCCCGCAGCGCCTGGAACTCTACCCATCAGCGCTGACTCAACAGACAATCCAGATGTAAGCTAGTGCCGGAGAAAGAGCCAATTAAAATATTTTGAGGATTGCCGGTGATGGGAGCGACTGAACCAAGATTTAAGAAAAATATCACTTTCTTTAAACTCTACGGATACAAACAGATTTCATTCTGCTTCAGAGTAGGTACACTAGGTTAAGCTTTCAGATGGAAGTCAATTCAGCTTCTAGAACAGGTCATGCGCTCACCTCTTTGCCCCCTTTTGCTTTGAGTGCGATCGCCTGGTTTTCTCAACTTCAGCAGGTTTGCTGTTGATTGCACCATCTAGTCATTGCACTATTAGTTGTCACATGTCAGGACCGCACTACAACCATTTGCTGATTATCGACGACGACAAGGGAACACGCGAATACACGCTAGATGGCGCGGTTTACTCCATCGGCAGAGATCCCAAGTGTGACATCCGCCTCGTTTCCCAGTTTGTCTCTCGCCGCCACGCGACGCTAGTTCAATTACCCAATGAAGATGGCAGCTACTATTACCGCATTGTCGATGGCAACCTCAAAGGGAAGCCCAGCTCCAACGGCCTGCTGATTAACGGTCGTAAACTTCAAGCTCACGATTTGGAACATCAAGATCAGGTCGTATTTGGCCCTAAGGTTCAGGCGCTGTATTACTCACTCAAGCGCGATGCGATCTCGACGGTTCCGCCTGATGAGTTCGACATCACGCTGATTAGTCCCAATATGGTGGGTGATCCAGAAGATGAAGACTATGAAGATTTTGAAGTCACTACAGAACTAGATGAAGCGGATGACTCGGACGATCCCTTC
>CASBQX010000121.1 GCA_949127925.1 Synechococcales cyanobacterium PMM_0002 | reverse complement strand
GGTGACATCATCTCTGCCACCTTACAATTAGGTGGTTCTGGCACAATCGATGCCATGTTTCTGCTTGGCCAACGATTTTACCAAGTGATCCCAACTTTTTTTAATCACGTCCACATTTCCCTCAATACACCTCCGATTGTGGGTTAATGCCCTCATTTTCCAATGACTCAATTGCCTCATTGGCGTGATGTGCAATGCTTGACAATAAAATTCTAAGGAGTATCAGGGATGACAGCGCCAAAACCAGATCTCAAAGTGGGTAAAGAACCTTGGCTTGCAGTGAATTTGTCAACATTTCTTCCAGGAATAGGACAAATTTATGCTGGACAATGGCTGAAAGGTTGGTTATTTCTCTCGGGTTTTCTAGGCTTGTTGATTGGTGGATTCTGGCTACTGATTAGCGATATGGGCGATTTGAGAGGAGCGATCGCGTGTTTGATCAGCGCAGCTGTTTTGGCCATTGTTAACTTGTTTGATGCTTACCAGAGTGCTAAGTCTACCAACTCATCTGCGTTTGAAGCGAAGAGAACAAGCAGTAAAGATCCGTGGTTAGCGGTTTGGTTATCTCATGTGACGTTTCCAGGCATTGGGCATCTTTATTTGAGACAAAATATAGAACAGATCGTTTTTGGCATTGTCTTTCTATTGTTATCGATTGGAGCCGGACTTTGGCTGCTAAGGTTCGTTCCATTCTTAGGCATCATTGACATTGTTTTTGTGGCATCTGTTGTTTATCTTGCTTATTACCAGGCTCCGATTCATCGAGAGCGCTCTCAACGGTCAATCTTGCTGATTTGCGCCTTACTGGTTTGCCTCCGCATTGCTGCGCCCATCTCCATCCTTTCCATTCGATCGACTCTCTTGGAAGCACGCTTTATTCCTTCAGAGGCAATGGTGCCGACTTTGCAGATGGGCGATCGCGTCCTTGTCGAAAAAGTTAGCTACCGCCATGGCCAACCGCAACGCCAAGACATCATTATTTTTATGCCGAGCCGGAGCTTGCGTCAGACCAACCCTGCATTAACGGAGGCATTGCTGCAACGAATTATTGGATTACCTGGAGAGACAGTCGAAGTAAACGCTGGCAAAGTTTTCATCAACAATCAACCGCTGACTGAACCTTACATTAATGAGCCACCCACCTATCAATGGGGACCAGAAACAGTTCCAGCTAACTCTTACTTTGTGTTAGGCGATAACCGCAATAATAGTTTTGATAGTCACCTTTGGGGATATGTTCCACTGGAGACAATCATTGGCAGAGTTAACAAAAGGTTTTATCCATTCGATCGAGCGGGGTCTTTGCCGTAGTTTGCATCAGCAACTTACCAGAAAATTGATTCCAATTAGGGCGATCTTCAATTTTTGTCCTGCATTTAGCAAGGCCGCATGAACTTGCACGTTATCTCCTACTACAACCCAAATAACCAGGCATCATGCTTTTTATATCTACAGCAAAACCACTGACGCGCTTCGTTACATTAGCCGTTTGTAGCACAACGCTTGCCATGATTCCGATGCTTTCTGCCTCTGCCCAATGGCTGTCAGAGAGCACCTATGCCACTAGCTGCACCAATATTGAAATCGACAATGGAGATACGCTCAAAGCGAAATGCCTACAAATGAATGGATCGCTGCATCGCACGTCGATTCAAATTCTAGGAATTGAAAACGTGAATGGACAGCTGCGATATGGCCGCGATCCAGGCCAGCGCAGCACCTACCTGGATTCCTGCCGACGGGTATCTGTGGTGGGTGCAACCTTGATGGCCCGCTGCCAGAGAAATAATGGTTCATCGAGCGATACATGGATTTTGATTCGCGGCATTGAAAACCAAAACGGCAGCTTAAGCTATCAGTATGAGTTCTAGGGCGATCGCCGCTCACTTTAATTGAAATTCGTCAAACTTAACGACTGCGGAGGTGGGCTGGCGGGTGTCAAAATAGTAGCTGCTAACGGTTCCGGTTCCGGTATCGAAAATGCTAAAAACGGTGTGGTCGTTGCTGGCAATATAAGGTTGAGCGGTGCCATTTTGATCTAGCAGCGGGGCGATCGCAGGCACAATGGGTTCTAGCTCATTTGGGTCGCCTGTGGCGGCATACACTTCGTTAAACCCAATGGGAATGGGGCGACGGGTTTCAGCCAAAAATGCACCGTAGGTATTGCCCACGTTGGAGGTTTCGAGGAAGTGCATTCCGGTAGGGCTGATGAAGCGGTTCCACAGGTGGGAGTGTCCGTAATGAACCAGCTGAACTCCGGCGGCATCTAATACCGGCATGACATCGCGAATCAGATAGTCATTTTGAAGCGGATATTCATACCGCACGGCTTTGATTTGGCCATTGGGGAAGCGATTGATGATCTGTATCGGATCGCTATAGGCCGGAACAATATTGTCGCCTAGGGAATGGGGCGGATGGTGGAACATCACCAGTCGGTATTTGGCCTGCTGAAATTCGGGGCTGTTCAGCTCGGTTAGTAGCCAGTTATATTGTTGTGTCCCGCTCGCGATCGCCTCAAAAATATGTTGCCCGTAGCCCCACCGTTCTGGGTTTTCCAGGTCGTCATCTCGTTCACGATATCGACCCTTAGTGCTGGCATTGAGGCTAGGCGATCGCCAAATATTGGTGGCATAGAGCACAATCAGCCGCACATCGCCAAAGGTAACGGCATAGTAGCGTTTGCTACCGGGGCTGGTTTCGGGCAGGCTAAAAATTTCTTCGTAGGTGTCACTATTAAATGTATTTTGCTTTAACCAAGTTGCCTGTACCGTAGCATCGTTGTTGGGGTTCAGGCTGGCTGCTTTTTGCGCATACAACGCGTCTGCTGCCGCACGAGGATAGGGATCGCTAAACTGATCGCCCAAGTTCTGATTGGTGAATCTGCGCCCCATCACTTCATGGTTGCCCACCGCCGAGAACAGCGGCGCATGTTGAATAATTGCTCCACCGCTGTAGCGAGTCGTCACACCATCGCGTTCCAGATCGTAGTGAGCGCGTCCCTGCAAGCAGGGAAAAAAGGCACCGCCCCGATTATCGTCAAACCACTCGGAGGCGCGATCGGGAATGTTGACTAGATCACCCGCCAGAAACACCCCATCTACCCGCCCTACCGTTTCCACTACTTTTTGTAAGTTGGTCGCTGTCATGGGCATCAACTGGTGGTCGGAGGTCAGCAAAATTTTGAGCGCTGTGCCGGGGGCAGGTAGCGGCGCGAGGGTAAACTCCTGGCTATTCACCGTTAGCCCGTCAGGTGTTGCACTAGCAACGCGATATGGCACCCGTTGCCCCGGCGTTAAACCCGTAATTTCAGCCTCGTGCCGCCAAATATCGCGCTTGGTGGGTTTGGCATAAACGCTGCCCTCCTCGGTCTGCTGACCCACTTTTGATTCTGCATCTTCTTGCACCTGGCTGAGTTTGCGGGTAGCGGCAGTTGCGGTTTGCTGTAACCCCACCCCATAGGTGACAGTGTGGCGATCGCCTGCAAATTCGGTAAACCAAACCACCCGCACCGATGTCGCTGTCGGCAATTGCAGAAACGGATCGCTCAACAGGTTCAAAGCAGGGCGCATGAAGCGTTCCCTCAAAGAACCCAATACCAAGAGCAACCCAGTCAGAAAGGCGATCGCCAGCAGCACTAAGCTACCGTTCAAAAGCTGGGGCAAATTTAGGCGCGCAAACCACTGTGTCAATCTCATCCTCAATAAACCTCTTCAAAAATAAGGAAAATCGTCAGGTTAATGAGTCTTCAGCCTGCGGAGGCTGGATTTTAGACATAGTGAACCGTAATCGTACTAGTCCACAGGCACAGCCAATCGCCAACTCATCCATCCGGGAGCGCATCCGAAACTCTTCCTTGGCAATGCGAACGATTTTGCTCACTCGGATTAAGCTGGTGGCTATATGCTGCTGTACCCATTCTACAAACGCCTCACGTCCTAGCTCACCTGATGCGATTGCCAATACAATACGCTCTTGCTCGTCTATAGAAGCATTAACTTCCATGCTATTTAGAATAAGAAAAGTTTCTGCCACAGCATGACCTGTACGGTTGTTTCCATCTACAAATGGATGGTTCATGAGGATAGAAAATCCTAATGCCGCTGATTTCTAAAACAGGCTTGGATACAGTTCTTCTCCCCCAAATTTCATCCGGGGTTGAGCGATCGCCCCTCCCTCACCTTCCCAGAACTCTCGTTGGATGCGATCGCCCCTCCCACGAGTCTCCCCAAAAGTAGAACCCAATGGGGCGATCGCGTCTAGAGTAGGCGATCGCCACCCTCAGCAGTCAGCCAAAATTATGCGATCGCCAGTCAAAATCAAATGTGAACGGTCACAATGGCATTGTCAGGGATTGCAGTCGAATAGTTAGAGTGCGATCGCCCCTACGCACCTTCTGGGAGGTTTCACTTTGACCCACACTTAACAATTACTCAATGTTTACCACTCACTCGCCACATTCTGGGACGGTTCACTGAAACCGAAAACTGAATCAACTCACCGTTC
>CASBQX010000120.1 GCA_949127925.1 Synechococcales cyanobacterium PMM_0002 | reverse complement strand
AGTTGCGTAAGTTCTGTGCTACCTTTAGAAATCGTTCGGACGCATAGCTCAGTTGGTTAGAGCACCACGTTGACATCGTGGGGGTCACTGGTTCGAGTCCAGTTGTGTCCATCTTCTAAAGCCCGCTCTGTGAGCGGGTTTTAGGTCTTTAGGGATGCGGTAGGGGTAGTTCGCGAACTGCCCCTACTGCTAAATTTCAAGCGGGATTACGGCACGTTCACCGGAATCATCGCATTCTCCAGCAGGTAGCTAGCGTACCGTCCCTCCTCCGCCAACATCACCACAATTCGCAGTGACCAGTCAGGGCCAACCTCGTTCAGGTCAGACCAGGGAATCGCCACCTCCAGGCACGAATTGAAGGCCACTTGGGCGGTGGTGGGGCAGGTATACCACTGACCATAATCTCCCGATTCTTGCAGCCAGCGATCGCCCGTCACTAGGTTGATCCCCAGGTGATGGTGGAACAGGTAATTCATCGGAGCCTCGTCTGGCAGTTCGGCCAGCGGAGCGGGGCTATTGTGCATGGGGCGATCGGTATAGAACCATAGCAAATGCAGTTCGGACGGCACATCGATTCCAATGCGGGTGCCGCTGGCAAAGTCTACCCGCATATAGAAGTTGAGGTGATCAACGCCATACCACAGCCGCTGCACCTTGCTGCTATTGTGCATGGTGCCCCGCGCTCCGCCAATTTCAATTCGACCCGCTTTATCCCAGTCTTGCTCATCTCCATGCCCATCAATGGCCGGATGAATAAAACTTTGAGGACCGTGGTCGCCGCGATCGCCATGCGCATCGACCGCTTGCCGCAAAATAGCGGGCACGGGTTCATTCAGCGCCGTATAGATCGCCACGATATGTTCGCGGAACAGCTGGTCAAACATGGCATCTTGGTTAGACGAATGCCCCTCGCCAAACCACCAGAACCAGTCAGACCCTTCCGCCGCATACAGCGCTTCCCACACTTCAGGATTGGCTTCTTCCGTCGCCTCAGGATGGTTGGCGAGCACAATTCGAGCTTGAGCCAGTAAATCCCAAGCGCGATTTTTGGCCGGGTCGCCAATCCAGGTCGTAAAGTTGCCATCGACCCAAGAGCCGCTGTGGAGGGCTTCGGTTGGCAACGTAACAGTGGCGGGGAATTGATCCAGGTATTCTGCCACCGTGACGAGTTCAATTTCTTTGTGGTCACTCAACTGCTGATAGAGGTTTTCCAAAAACGGTTTGCCATCGAGCGGATAATATTCCCAGCAATTTTCTCCGTCGAGGGCGATGGTGACCAGCCAGGGTTGCTCCAGCGTAGTGGTGCCCTCGGTTTGATGCGCTTTGAGACTGGCGGCGATCGCCTCCAAATGGCCTACCAGATCCGTCGCGGCTGCCTTCGGCTCCATCGTGCCGTAGGTAAAGCCAATCAAATCCGACAGGCGGTGATCGCGAAACACAATCGAAACATCACCTTGAGGGGTTTCCAACCGATAAGGCCGATACATGATTTCTGGCTCTTGCACATTGCCATGGCCATCGCGATGGAAGAAATGCTTCAAGGTCCAGCCCAGCACCGCCTCATCCGATACCAGCCACTCAAAGCCTTGTTCGGCCACATAGGGCAAAATTGTGGGACTCACTGATTGCTCAGACGGCCACAAACCGCGCGGACTACAGCCAAACCGCTCCTGATACATCGTCTTCGCCCGCTTCAGGTGACGGGGAATGTCTTCTTCCCAGGCAAAGTGGTAATCAGGTAGCGCCATTTGAGGCACTGCCACCCGACCCGCATTAGTGTTAGCCAGCAGCGGCAAAATCGGATGCGTGTAGGGCGTGGTAATGACTTCTAGCTGCCCAGCCTCCTGCATCTTGCGATGCTGCGGAATGATGCGACTGAGGATTTCTCGCTGCTTGCTATAAATGCGCTGGCGATCGCTGACCGTAAAGCCCCGATCTTGCTCCAGCCAGCGCGAAATATCGGCATCGTCCCAAAATAGCGGGTCAAACCACGCTAGGTTGTGCCACGCCAACAGGTCACTATAATCTTGCGCGTTCCACTCAGCCAAACACCAGTCCCGCCCTTTTTCTTGTCGCTGATAAAACAGCTCCGCATAACGAGGATGGGGATCGATCAGCGTGTGGTGATTGCCGTCGAAAAAGTGCTCGACAATGAACTGCTTCTGCTCATAGTCCAACTGGTCAGTGGCCATCAGCGCCAATGACAAATATGGGTCAAACGCCGTACCCGCCGCATAGTCTTCGATTTGTAAAATCAACGACGGAACCAGGTTCACCGTTTGGTGCAGTTTTGGAAACTGTTCCAAAATCAGCACCAGATCTAGATAATCCTTGGTGCCATGAAGCCGTACCCACGGTAGGCGATATTGACCCGCCGTCCGGCTTTTGTAAAGAGGCTGATGCTGATGCCAGATAAATGCAACGTAAAGAGGATGAGGCATAGATGAGGAGCCGCGCGTAAAATTGTTTGGCAAAGCCAGAACTGGCTTTCCCTGTTCCAAAGTTTATCAAGACCGCAGGGATTCCTTCAAAACAATTAGTTTATCTTACCAGAACAGCTAAAACCCAGGAACTCTACGCCATCAGCGGTGAGGAGTTCCTGGGTCTTGGCATGGGTCTCAAACGAGGATGGATGACCCTTTGCACGATGAATCTGCGATTGATTCCAATCCTTGCTAAAAAACCTGGGCTACTTCTACAATTTCGGGAATGCTTTCCCGCAGCTTGCGCTCAATGCCCATTTTCAAGGTCATCGCAGAGCTAGGGCAAGAACCACAGGCACCTTGAAGTCTGAGCTTCACCACAGGGCCGTCCAATTCCACCAGTTCCACGTTGCCCCCGTCAGACATCAGGTAAGGGCGCAGCTCGTCCAATACCAGTTCCACATTGTCCATCGTCAGTTCCATTGGTTTTTTCCCTCGCTGGGTGAGCGATCGCGTTAGTGTATTGCCTACTGCTTCTATAGTAGAGTACCGCTTCAACTTGACCGCAGAGGTTATGGACGCGATCGCCGTCCCACGCAGCTCAAATCGGCTTTGAGGTGAGCACCAGCCGCAGTTTGGCATGGACTAAATTCAGCTGCGCCAGACCCAAGTCCACCTCGCCTTCAACCACAATCCCTGTGTTGAGCAAGCGATCGAGCAATTCCAAAATTGAGGGGTTGGCGGAGGCTGTCCCTGGGTAGTAGCCGCCCGCTTTGGGTAACAGCGTGCCAATCTCACCCAAGTCAACGTTTAGATCCGTCGGGTCGATCTCAAACACATCGCACAGTTGAATCACCTGTTCTTCTAGCTTGCGGAGGCTTTCGGCTGCGCGATCGAGGTCGGCATCGCTCAGCTGATCGGCTTCCATCCGGCGAATCACCTGCGCCTCCATCAGCTGCCGCACCAGCTCCACCACCGTGAGCAACAGCGGAGCCAGCCCCGCATTTGCCCCTTTCGCAGGTTGAAGGACAGCCGTTGGCGTCAGTTGAATGGGAGCATCGAACGAGTTGGGGAGAGACATGTTTATGGGTTAACTCCACTCCCTCGTAGAGCCTTCAGCTCCTGTTCCATGTGTTCTAAGCGCGCATGCAGCTGCCGATTTTCTTCCGTCAATTGATGCGATTGACTACTGAGAAACGGATCGCTCTCCCACCAGTTGATCCCAATTTCTTTGGCTTTATCAACCGAAGAAATTAGCAGGCGGATGCGGATACTGAGTAGCTCCGTGGAACCAACGGAGATAGAAATGTCTCCGGCAATCACGATCCCCTTATCGAGCACCCGTTCTAGCACATCTGCCAGCGTAGAGCCTTGGGTGGAAGTAGCGATCGCCCGATTAGATTGGGCTGTTGCCCCAGATGGTGTGGCTAAGGTCAAGCGTGTTGCTCCTCGCGCTGAACGCGGTAGGTGGCAGGTTTACCCGCCTGATTCTGGCAGGTGATGATGCCCTGCTCGGTTAGAGCCTGTAGCGAATTGATCGTTTGAAACCGACTAATTTGCAGCGCTGCTTCAATTTCTGATGGGCGTGCATCAGGATGGCGCTGGAGGTAGCTGCAAATCGGTTGTTCGTAAGGGATGAGTTCAGGTGGTGGTGTGATAGAGACGTCTGCGACCGCTGAACCATCCGCGACAGCTGAAACATCCGCGACATCTGGGATGACAGCGACATCTGAAACGCCTGCGACAGCTGGGATGACAGCGGTGGGCGGTTCTGGAGTTGGGGTCAGCGTTGGTGGGGTATCTGCGGCCTTAGACCGCTCAGGTTCGCTGCAAATCAGTTCATTGAAGACATCCCACAGGTGTTGGGTGGCTTCGGGTAGGGGAATGTTTGCCCGAGAGAGCAAGACGTCTTCGCACACATCGCGAAACTCAGAATTTTCGGGGGTCGCCACGATACCGTGTTCGTGACAGATTTTTGCCACAAATAGGCAGGAACGTAAACCCGAGGACTTTTCCGCTCCGGTGCGCTGTCGATAGGCGCGCACCAGCCGCACAATAATGCCTGCGCTTTCGCGGTCGATGCTGGTTTTGTGGATCGCAATTTCTTGCTGGGTGAGTTCGTCTGGCTCTGGAATGTTGATGGTAACCAGGCGATCGAGCAGGGCGTCTTGGGTATCGTGGACGCCACAGTATTCTTCTGGGTTGGAGGTAAAAATTGCGTGGAACTGGGGATGGACTCGGATATATTCGGTGCGGTTGTGGTTGGGTGGCAGTACCAGCAGCTTTTCTTCTAGAGCGGAGAGTAAGACGTTATTGACTTCGGGGCGAGAACGGTTGAACTCGTCATAAACCAGGGTAAAGCCTTCACGGCAGGCCAGGGTCAGGCGCGAATCGACCCAGTTCTGCCGCAGTTCGTCTTCAATTTTGACTACGCTGTGGATGTAGTTGTCTATAACTTTTTTGCGAGTATAGCCAGATTGGTTGCCGATTAAGTCAGAGGTTTTGAACTCATCGTCGCCAAACAGTAGCATGATGGGTCGCGCAATCAGGTCGGCTAGGTGCAGCGCCAGTGTCGTTTTGCCGGTTCCGGCTGGCCCGCGTAAATGGACAGAAAATCCGGATTGCAGGTAGCGCAGGGCGCGGCTGGCTACTCGGTCGATGGCAGGGGTGCTCACAAAGCGCCGGGGGCTGGCTCTTAGAACAGTAGTCACGGGTGGGTTCCTCGTTGGGGGCTGGCTGGGTTTGCGGGGTGGGTTTACTGGGGCTGATCTTGGGCAAGATAGATGCGATCGCGCTGGGCAACTACTCCTTTTTTGATCAGCGATCGCAGCGCGTCCACGGTCTGAAATCGATTCATCCCCAAGGCCGTCTCAATTTCCGTCAGGCGTGCGCCCTCAATCTGGCGGATGTAGGTGTGGATGTCTGCTTCAACTTGGGCAGCATCACGCTGTAGAGGCTGAAGGTTGGCGATTGGTTCCCCAGCTTTTGCCTCTGCTGAGGGTGGAGATGTGGGGTGTAGAGACAAGGCGGTTATAGCCAGATCTGCTGCTGGCTGGGATGACTGAGGAATGATGGACTTAGCGGCTGACGGTCTGTGGCCTTTGGGTGTGCTGGCCAGAGGGATAGCGGGCGCGACTGGGTGAGACGACGGCTGTTCGGCGCTGATTCCCCACACGCTTTGCCGTAAGCTGGCTCGGTGCTGGCGTAAATTTAGCCTCAGTGTTTGGGTTTTAGCTTGACGATGCGCCCGGCTGGATTGGAGCTGGCTATGGATTTGGGCGGCTCGATCTTGGCGGCTGGCGGCTAATTCTGTTAAATAATCTTGAGTGTCAGCCCGTAATCCATCGACCAGGGTGACCAAATTGCTGAGGCGATCTTGCCGTAAGGCCGTCAACTCAGCTTGAGTGTTGCTTCGCAGACTTTGAACATCTGAGGCGATCGCGGCAATCGTGACCTGCAAATCGTGCCGGAGCAGCGCAACTGACTCAGCTAGCTGCTGGCGAAACTCGCCCAAATCGCCCGTGAGTTGCTCTGCCATTAGCGATCGCTCGGCTGCCGTCACCGCTAAAAATTGTGCGGTTTGATCCTGCAACTGGGTGCGGAAACTAGATAACCGTTCTGTTAGCTTAAGCGCAACGTCCTGACGCTGCTGAGCCGCATCTGTTAGTAAGATCCTGGTCTCTTGGCGAATTTCGTCCTGAAAAATACGCAGGTGATCTCGAAGCTGCATGGCTATCTGATTACGTTCGACTTGAAAGCCCGTTAGTATTGCCTGAACATTTTGCTGCCGCTGCTGTTTTTGCGCTTGCCAAGCTTCATTGAGACTAGTCACCAAACCCTCCTAATATCGAGCTTCAAACAGGCTTTAAAAGTAAACCAGAGATATTTTCTATAGCTTTTT
>CASBQX010000119.1 GCA_949127925.1 Synechococcales cyanobacterium PMM_0002 | reverse complement strand
GGCACGGGCAATGAACTGAACAACACCATTACCGGGAATGCGGGTAACAATACCCTGTTTGGTTTAGGCGGTAACGATATTTTAGATGGGGGTGACGGAGCCGACTCCTTAACAGGTGGAACGGGCGTTGACACGCTGCGAGGGGGTAACGGCGACGATACTTATGTCGTCGAGGACAGTGCTGATGTGATTACCGAAAGCAGTGCTACGGGCGGCACCGACACGGTGCAGGCTAGCGTCAACTATGTCCTCTCGGCCAATTTAGAAACGCTGCTGTTAACGGGTACGGCAGTCAGCGGTACGGGTAATGCCACTGCCAACACCATAATTGGCAATGCCGCTGACAACACCCTGTTTGGCTTAGCAGGCAATGATCTGCTGGACGGGCAAGATGGCGCAGACTTACTCAATGGCGGCACTGGCGCAGATACGCTGATCGGCGGCAACGGTAACGATACGTTTGTCGTAGACGATGCCGGAGATGTGATCACCGAGTCCAGCGTCGCTGGCGGTATTGACCTGGTCGAATCTGGCGTCGATTTTGATCTCAGCTTGGTCGGACGCGAAAACCTGGAAAACCTAACGCTAACCGGGACAGCCATCGTCGGCACCGGGAGTGCGATCGCCAACACAATTGTGGGCAACAGCAGTGATAATGTGCTGGCTGGTGGTGGGGGTGGCGATCGCCTGGAAGGTGGAAGTGGCAGCGATCGGCTCGATGGCGGTAGCGGCAACGACACCATGCTGGGCGGCGTCGGTAACGATACCTACGTGGTGGGCGAGATCGGAGATGTAATCACCGAAGCCATCGGTGCTGGCATCGACTTGGTAGAGTCCAACATCAGCTATACTCTTGGCGACAATCTCGAACGCCTGACTCTGCTAGGAACAGCCGCTAACGGTACGGGCAATACGCTCGACAACACCATCTTAGGCAATGCTGCCACTAACATTCTGAGCGGCGACAGCGGCAACGATATTCTAGATGGCGACGCAGGGGCAGATCGACTCGACGGTGGTGCCGGTAGCGATACGATGACGGGCGGCGATGGTAACGATACCTTTGTGGTCGATCAAAGCGGCGATATCGTGATTGAAAATAGCCTAACGGGGGGCATCGATAGCGTTGAATCGGCAGTCAGTTTTACGCTCGCTAACAATGTCGAAAACCTCATCCTGACAGGCACAGCCCTGAGCGGTACGGGCAATGACCTCGACAACACCATCAGCGGCAACGGCAGCAACAACACCCTGTTTGGCTTGGCGGGTGCCGACATTCTAGACGGCGGCGCAGGCAACGATCGGCTAGATGGTGGTACGGGCAATGACCAGATGACGGGCGGCAACGGGAATGACACCTACGTCGTTGACAGCCTAGCCGATGGCGTGATTGAAACCAGCGTGACTGGCGGCACCGATACCATTGAAGCCAGTCTGAGCTACACCCTCAACGCTCCAGCTCTAACGCTGGTAGAGAATCTGGTCTTAACGGGCACAGCGCTCAATGGTACAGGTAACGACCTAGCCAACATGATCACAGGTAATGCCCTAGCCAACATTTTGAGCGGCGGGCTAGGAAATGACACGCTGATTGGCGGCGACGGCGACGACAGCCTGATTGGAGACGAGGACAGCGACACCCTAATCGGCGGCAACGGGAATGACACCTATGTCGTCAATAGCCTCAGCGATACGGTCGTCGAAACAGCGGGAGCCGGACTCGACACCATTCAAGCCAGCATTGATTTTGACCTGAGCCTGCCAGCTAACAGCAATGTCGAAACCCTAATTTTGACCGGAACCGCCCTCGTCGGCACCGGTAACGCTTTAGACAACACCATCATCGGCAATATCGGCAACAACATCCTGCGCGGCTTGGACGGCAACGATGTGCTGAACGGCGGCGACGGTGACGATCGCCTCGACGGCGGCAACGGCAGCGACACCATGACGGGCGGGGCGGGCAACGATACCTATGTGGTCAACAGCAGCGGCGATGTGGTCA
Source organism: Synechococcales cyanobacterium PMM_0002 (assembly GCA_949127925.1). Lineage (GTDB taxonomy): Bacteria > Cyanobacteriota > Cyanobacteriia > Elainellales > Elainellaceae > CASBQJ01. The sequence goes on along the minus strand of CASBQX010000119.1, from coordinate 11,256 downwards.
GCGAAGCCAACCCGCTTGATGGCATCGACACCGCAGAATCGAGTGCGATCGCCTTCACGCTAGGCGACAACATTGAAAATCTGCTCCTAATTGCTGAAGCAGGCGACATCAGCGGCAGCGGCAATGCCACTGACAATATCATCACTGGGAATGAAGGCAACAATGCCATTGATGGCAAAGCAGGTAACGACACCTTAATCGGCGGAGCAGGCATCGACACCATGCTAGGTGGCGCGGGTGACGACACCTTCTTTGTCGATAATTCAAGTGATATGGCGATCGATAACCCCGGCGCAGGCATCGATACCGTGTTCACCTCAGCCTCTTACACGCTGATTGCCGATAGCGAGATTGAATTCTTGGTGCTCCAACCAGGAGCAGGCGACATCAACGGCATTGGCAATGTGTTCAACAACGATATTACAGGCAACGAAGGCAACAATTTACTAGACGGGGGCGAGGGCGCAGACACCCTAGAGGGCGGCGTTGGCAATGACACCTATGTCATCGACAATGCTGGCGATGTAGTGCAGGAAACGGTAACCGTCGGCGGTGGCATCGACACCATTCGCTCCACCATTTCCTTCGACCTGAGTACGAGCAACGGCATCAACGTTGAAAACCTGGTGCTGCTAGAAGCGGGTACTGCGCTGACGGCGATCGGCAACACATTGCGCAACTCCATTGTGGGCAACAGCCAGAATAACTTGATCGACGGCGGCACGGGCGACGACACCATGAGCGGGGGCAGTGGCGACGACACCTACGTGGTAGATAACGTCAGCGACTCCATCTTAGAAACGGCTGGCGGCGGCATCGACACCGTTCGCAGCAGCGTTACCTTGACCTTGGGCGCAGAACTAGAAAACCTGGTTTTACAACTGGGTACAGGAACCATTAACGGCAGCGGCAATAGTGCAGCCAACGTGATCACAGGCAACGACAGCACCAACATTCTCAGCGGGTTGGGTGGCGATGATGTCTTAGACGGCGGGCTAGGCGCAGACCAGCTAAACGGCGGGACGGGGAATGATACCTACGTAGTAGACAATGCGGGCGATGTCGTCAACGAAACCGCTGACCCCGCCGATATTGATCTAATTCAGGCTAGCGTCAGCTATACCCTAGGCAGCAATCAAGAAAACTTGACCCTCACAGGTGCAGCCAACATCAACGGCACAGGCAATAGTCTCAATAACACCATCCTTGGCAATGACGGCAACAATCGCCTGGATGGTAAAAGTGGCATAGACACGATGACCGGAGGACTGGGGAATGATACCTACGGGGTAGACAACGTTGCAGACACCGTTGTGGAAACCCTCAATCAGGGCATAGATGAGGTGATCTCTACGGTCACTTACACCCTCAGCGACCACCTCGAAAATTTAACGCTGACGGGAGCATCAGGGACTGAAAACCTCAATGCTACGGGAAACGATATCAGCAATACGATTACGGGCAATGCTGGCAATAACACGTTGCTGGGGCTAGGTGGCAATGACTTCCTGATTGGCGGCGGTGGCAATGACCTTTTAGATGGCGGCATCGGCGATGACACGATGCAGGGTGGCCTTGGTAACGATACCTACATCGTCAGCAGCAGTGGTGAATCTGTAATCGTTTCTGAAAGCCTCAATGCGGGCATCGATTTAGTCATTGCCTCTGAGAACTTTGTCCTAGGTGCCAATTTAGAAAATCTCACCCTGACAGGTTTAACCGGATTAGAAGCGTTAGACGGTACGGGTAATGCCCTCGACAATACCATTATCGGCAACAGCGGCAACAACTTGCTTGATGGCATCACTGGCACAGACTTACTGATTGGTGGGGCTGGAGACGATACCTATGTAGTGGATGGCCCTGAAGACCAGATTGTGGAAAACGCGGGCGGCGGGATTGACACGGTAAGGGCAGCCGGAAACTTTACCCTAAGTGGCAATCTGGAGAAACTGATCCTAACTGGGGCACTCAATGTGAATGGGATCGGCAACGCAGATGCCAACGAAATTGAGGGCAACGACGGTGACAATCGCCTAGATGGGCAGCAAGGGGCTGACACGATGACGGGTGGGCGAGGAAACGATACCTACTATGTAGACAATATCGGTGATGTGGTGCTGGAGATAGAAGACTCGCTGGGTGGAGTGGATACGGTTGTATCAACAATTGACTTTACCCTGACTCATCCCCTGCGGCTTAACATTGAAAACCTGACGCTAGATGGGGCAGCGAACCTCGCCGGGACAGGCAACGCCAAAAGCAATGTGATCACAGGCAATAGCGGCAAAAACATCCTGGATGGCTTAGATGGCAACGATACGATAGACGGCGGGGGTGAAGATGACACGCTGCTGGGCAAAGCTGGCAATGATGTGCTGCTGGGCGATTTGGGCAATGACACCCTAGATGGGGGAATTGGTAACGACACTCTGACTGGGGGAGTAGGAATCGATACGTATGTTTACAACACAGGCGCAGCCTTTGCTACTATCTCACCGGGGCTGGATACGATCACCGATTTTGCCGCAGGAGCCGACAAGATTTTGCTCGATCGCACGACTTTCTCGTTTTTGGGAGGTTCAGGTTCCTCGTTTACAGCGGGCAAATTTGCTTCAGTTGCTGACGATGCTGGAGTGATAGGCAGTTCTGCTGCCATCGTGTTTAGCGTTGGTTCGGGCAGTTTATTCTACAAATCTAGCGCGGTAGATGCAGGCACCAAGTTTATTAGTTTCTTGAATGCACCGATTGTTGCAGACACTGATTTTATCCTTCAGGATTAGACCGATACTGAGGAATTGCGTTGGCGCGATCGCCCTATCTCCCTCTACGTCTATTCCAGTGGGACTCGCATCACAAGATTGGTTCGTCTAGTGATCTAGTATGGAGTCACGCGCTGGAATTAACCTCTCCTGCTCTAGCGTGATCTGCCCATACGCGATCGCCTCCCTTATCCTGAACTCCTCATCTCCATGGCTCAATCCCTTCCCACGGCTCCAGCCCAAGCGCGACAAACCCGTCAGCAGTTTGCCAACCCAGAAGATTATCTGTCCTATGAATTGGGCAAGGCAGTACAAGAACTGCCGCCCCTCTATACCCGGATTTTAGCAGGAACGCTTTCAGCTCTTGTATTTGGGGCGATCGCCTGGACCTATTTCAGCCAGGTCGATGAAGTCGCTGTGGCCAATGGGGAACTGGTGCCAGCTCAGCAGGTGCGTCCCGTACAAGCCTTGCAGGGTGGCACCATCAGCAAAATTTTAGTTAAAGAGGGCGATCGCGTTGAGCAAGGCGATGTGCTGATTCAGCAAGATGCCAGCTTGCCCAAAATCACCATGGAGCGCCTGGAACAGTCGGCCAAACTGATCCGCCAAGACATTGCCCGGTTAGAAGCCGAACGTACCGGAAAAACCAACGCTGGAACGGCTCTGCAAGATGAACTCCTAGCCGCTCGGCTCAGCGAGTTTGATAACCGTCAAGCAGCGGCTGGCTCAGAAGCCAATCGACAGGCATCGGCGATCGCGGAAGCCCGTGCCCGCTTGGTTCGGCTCCAAGAAAATTTGGTCAATGCCCGCGCCACCCGCGCCACCGCCCAAGAGCGTGAGCGCAGCCTTCGCGCTCTGGTTGAACCCGGCAATGGAGCCGTCCCCCGATTCGACTATTTAGAAGCCAAAGATCGGCTCACCCAAGCGCAAGATCAAATTGCATCGCTCGCGCAAGACATCCTCGGACAGCAGCAAATTATTCGGCAAGCAGAAGCCGCCTATCAGGGCGCACAACAGGCCACTGCTCGCCTCAGCTCCGAACGACAAAGCGATATTTTGGGGCAGCTGAACCAGCGCCGCCAAGACCTGACCACGCTGGAAGGACAACTGGCACAGGCTAGCCAACAACAAGATCAAGAAGTAATCCGGGCACCGGTCACAGGAACGATCTACAACGTTCAGGCGACTCTAGCTGAGGGCACTGTTCAACCTGGAGAAGAGCTGCTGTCGATTTTGCCAGAAGGCGATGGTTTAGTCCTAAACGTAAAAATCGTCAACCGCGATATTGGGTTCATCGTGCCGGGGATGCGTGCCAAGGTGAAGCTAGCCACCTTTCCTTACCAAGAGTTTGGCATCATCCCCGGTGAAGTGATGCAAATTAGCCCCAACGCCACCCTAGATCGAGAACTAGGATTGGTGTTTCCTGCGACTGTCAAGCTTAGCCGTACGGTGGTTCCCGTCTATGGGCAAGACGTAAAGTTAGTGCCGGGGATGGCAGCCAGCGCCGAAGTAGTGACCCGTCAGCGGTCTATCCTCACCTTCTTAGTCGAGCCAATCACGCGACGGTTTGACGAAGCATTCCAAACCCGGTAACTAGACGGCGATCGCCCCAGGCTAATTGAGGGCGACCGCTCTCAATTTACTGTCTCAATTTACTGACAGATGCGTTTGACTGAGCCACTGACCTCGATCAATAACTCCCACTATCTGTAGCGCCTGATCAAAGACGGTGAGGTTGGCGACATAGCCCGGACTGAGGTAGCCCAAATGGTCATCCACTGCGATCGCCCTAGCCGGGTAACTCGATGCCATTCTCAACGCCTCAGCCAAGGGAATGTCTAGCCGTTGGACGCAGTTGGCAACCGCTTCGATCAGCGTCAGGGCAGAGCCGCCCAGCGTGCCGTCGGCAGAGACACATTTGCCGTCTCGGTAAAATACTTGTTGCCCACCAATCCAAAATGAGTCTATGTGGGTACCTGCTGGAGGGGTGGCGTCGGTCACCAACACCAGCCGTTCGCGCTTAATTTGGCGGGCTAACTCAATTGAGTTGAAGTGAACATGATGGCCATCGGCAATGATCCCCGCATAGACCTCGTTGCGGGCAAATACAGCTCCGACTAAGCCAGGGCTGCGACCCAACCAGGGCGACATGGCATTGAACAAATGCGTTGCCATGCTAACGCCCGCGTCGAACCCAGCGATCGCCTGTTCGTAGGTGGCGTCGCTGTGCCCAGCAGCAACGCAGATCCCAGCCGCGACTAGCCGCCGAATATCGGCTGGTTCTACCATTTCTGGAGCCAGGGTCAACAGTTTGACTGTTTCTCGCCCCGCTTGCACAAGCTGGTCTAGCATGGTGCAATCGAGCGGGCGGATGTAGGCGGCATCATGGATGCCTTTGCGCTTCTCGTTGAGATATGGCCCTTCTAGATGTAGCCCCAAAATGTTGTGGGGACTGTGCCGACGATACTGACTCACCACCTGCATCGCGGTGAGCATGTCGGCATCGGATGTGGTGATTAGCGTGGGCAGATAGCTCGTGGTGCCACTCTTGAGGTTTGTTTGATGCATTGTATCGAGGGTGGCAGGTGTAATGCTGTCGTTAAACATCACGCCGCCGCAGCCGTTGAGTTGCAGGTCAATTAATCCGGGTGTCGCGTGGTGGCCACCCAAGTTCAAAGTGGGTAGATCAGGGTCGAGGTGAGCCGTGGGGATCAAGTCGAAAATGCGATCGCCTTCAATCAGCAGGGCATGATCCGTCAGGTCTTCCCAGCCCGTGTGGAGCGTACAGTGCGTCAGTGCGTACATGGATTTGTCAAGCTACCGTTGGGTCGAGATGGGGCAAGGTCAGGCTATCTTGTTCTAGCGCTGTGAAGTATCGTACTGTTTTCACCTTCAGCTCCACCGTGGCATCTTGATCGCACACCACAAGACTACGAGGATGCAGTTGCAGGGTCGAGATCGGCCACAGATGATTAACTCCACCCTCAATCGCGTGCTGCAAGGCCACGCCTTTGTGAGATCCCTGCACCAAAATCATTACCTCAACTGCGTCCATCACGGTTGCTAATCCTACCGTTAGCGCCCATTTAGGCACCTGGTCAATATCATGATTAAAAAAACGAGCATTGGCGGCTCTGGTGCGCTGGCAGAGGGGCTTGAGGTGAGTCCGGGAGGCCAGAGACGCACCGGGTTCATTGAACGCAATATGCCCGTCTTCGCCTACCCCACCAATAAACAGATCAACGCCGCCGAATGCTCTGATCGAGTCCTCATAGTGCTGACATTCGCGCTCCAGGTCGGGAGCATTGCCGTTCAACATAAACACCTGTTCTTTGGGAATGTCAATATGGCTGAACAGCGTGTTGAACATGTAGGTGCGATAGCTCTGGGGATGCCCATCGGCTAACCCCACATACTCATCCATGTTGAACGTGACCACATGTTTGAAGCTCAGTTTTCCCTGTTGATATAGATCAATCAAATGGCTGTAGAGCTTCAGGGGGGTGCTACCGGTCGGCAAGCCCAGAACGAATGGTCTGTCGGAGGTGGGGGCAATGCAATCAATTCGCTGTTTAATCTGGTGAGCAGCCCAACTGGCGACTGCATCGGCAGACGGATGGATGATCAAACGCATTAATTTAGGTCAATTTAACTTCGTAACTTCAAGTTTTAATTTCAATTTAATTGTTCAAGGGGCAGGGATGTCGGACGCACTTCAATTGCTTTGGTTTGCCCTTCTCGGTTAATCTCGACCTTCAGCACATTGCCAATTTTGCTAGATTCCACCTGATCTTGCACCTCAGACGAAGCGGTGACGGCGATATCGTTAATTTTGATAATCACATCTCCTGGCTTCAAACCTGCCTGGGCGGCTGGCGTGCCGTCTATCACCTGAACGACCAACACGCCTTGGGTGACGGCAAGCCGAACATTTAGCTCGTTATCTTGATTAATTCTTTCTTGCAGGGCTGGCGTTAAATCTACCATTTGAATCCCTAGGTAGGGATGCTCGACCTGGCCGTTAGCGAACAGCTGATCGGCAATGCGGCGGGCAGTTTCGATCGGAATAGCAAACCCTAAACCCTGGGCGTTAGCGCGAATCGCGGTATTGATCCCAATCACCTCGCCGCGATTATTCAGCAAAGGCCCACCCGAATTCCCTGGATTGATCGCAGCATCGGTCTGAATGAAGCGGACTCGGCGATCGGGAACGCCAACTTGAGAGCTAGAGCGCCCGGTGGCACTGATGATGCCAGCGGTGACGGTGTTGTCTAAGCCCAGAGGGTTGCCGATGGCGATCGCCCACTCGCCCGGAATTAGGGTTTCGGAGCTGCCTAGGGTCACGGTCGGTAGTGTCGTCGCTGCTATTTTAATCGCGGCCACATCGGTCACGCGATCGACCCCAACAACCTTGCCTTCAAACTCACGTCCGTCTTTGAGCGTCACGGTGACCGTATCGGCTCCGGCCACCACATGGGCATTGGTGATGATGTGGCCATCTTGAGTGACAATGAAGCCCGACCCGGTGCCGCGCTCGACCCGTTCAGGGGGGGCACCGCGCTCGTCGCCAAAGAAGCGCCGAAAGAAAGGGTTTCGCAACGCATCAGGCAACTGATTGGCGACCGTACGGGAGGCATCAATCCGCACCACAGCAGGTCCAACCCGCTCCACGGCGATCGCAATAAAGTTGCGGTTGCTCGATTGGACTGCCGCCGCTACAGGTGCCATAGCGCTGGGTTGAACCACAGGTACAGACTTTAACGCGGCGGCATTGTCTGGATTTAGCCTCAGATGCGCGGTCTTCAGGGATTGGTTGCCGACCCAGCCTAAGGCACCGCCTGCCACCAAGAGCACGGCATAGGTGGTCAAAGTCTTGGAGGTCATAGTCATGATCGTTAGGGTGGGGTTGTGAGCGCAAGCGTTAAACCCTGTGATGCCTGCACCGCCCGCTGCGCAGGATTGGGAATTCTTGGACTGAGCATGTCAGGGCTAGACTGGGGCTAGATTGGGGCTAGATTGGGGCTAGATATTATGATTTTGACACGCTTCTTCAACGGTTAGAGCTATCTACCCAAACTGGCTTGAACTTTTGTTTGTTAGATTCAGTCTAGAGTTTTGTAGCGTGTCAGCTTTAGCGACACTGCTTTAGATGCTTTAGCGGCACTGCTGCAATTTTTGACCCGCGTTGGACGGCGTATGAACCTGTTACCCCGAATTTCTGATTATCTTTTGCTAGTCGCCATCACCTCTGGCATTGGGTTAGGGATGCCTGATTTGGAGGCGATACGAGCAAGCTCAGGCTACGCCATCGCCCAAACTAGCGCAACCTCCTGTCCTGCTCCTGCCCTCTCCCGACTGGCTCGCCATCGCGTTGCGTCGGGCGAAACGTTGGTCAGTCTGGCTCAGCGCTACAGCCTGATCCCAGCGACGTTGATGGGGCTAAATCCGGCGTTGCGCGGTGGCACGGCTCCAGTAGGGGCAGAGATTCTGGTTCCTCCCTACAATGGCATTCAAGTCGCGGTGCCTCAGGGCAACACTTGGCGAGATTTAGGGCGCATCTATCGAATTCGCGCCGATGTAATTTTTGAGGCGAATGGCTGTCAGAACGTGCCTCGGATTGCCTTTATCCCAGGGGTAAACTGGTCGCCAAATGCGCCGACTACAGCAGCTACGGCGTCTCCTGCCGCCGCGACTCCTACTGCCAACAGCGTGCTCAGCACCTATCCGCTACCCGCCACAGCCTCCGTCCTCAAAGGCTATGGCTGGCAGGTCGATTCTGCCTCTCAAGCGGTTGTGTTTAACAGTGGCGTCGAGTTGGCAGTCGAGACCGGAACGGCTGTGCGGGCGGCGGGCGGGGGCACCGTTGCCTTTGCCGGGACTCAAGGTGGCTATGGCAACTTGGTTGTGATCAACCATCCGCAGGGGCTACAAACCCGCTATGCCCAACTGGACAGCTTCACGGTTCAGGTGGGGCAAGTGGTCAGAGCCGGCGATCGCATTGGCACGACTGGCCACAGCAGCACTACCCAACTGCCCCATCTCCAGTTTGAAATCCGGACTAATTCCAGCTTGGGCTGGGTAGCTCAAGATCCAAGCGCCTATTTTCGGACGATGCGCGTGGGTCAATGAGCGTCCTAATAGCTTTTCCCTAGAATTTTTCTGCCAATTTGACCAATTTGATGCAGTTACCGCTGGAAGCGTTGGTACAATCAATTTTATGGAAACCAACGTCACATTTGGATTAAAGCTGCTAATTAGTTCAGCAGTGCTGGCGATCGCCATCAAATATGCAGTTCCTCTTTTAAATCTTCCTCCGTCTCCCGCGATCGCCCTCGGGCTTGTTTTATCACCTACCCTGATCTTGGCAGCGTTGATGGGATGGCGTAGTTGGCAAGAGAGTCAATAGTCAGCGGTTTGGCTGAACTTCTTTTGCCGACGTCAAATTTTGGATGCAGACAGATTATGCTTTTGTGAAGGATGGCTTGTCCATCTCAAGAAGAAGCAGACAGCGGTGGGGGCTACTGGCTGTCTGCTTTTTCTTTATCGGTCTATGGAGTTTTACAGTCATAGGTGTTGAAATCACGGAAACGACTGGAAAAAGTCTCACCGGAAAAACACAGCTTCCCAGCCGTGTGGACCAAATTCTTTTTGAAACTCGCTAATTACCCAAGAAATAGACTTGCCTTGGCGTCGGGCGATCGCCATCAGATAGCCCTTGTAAGCATGTTGGTCGGCTACGGCGGGCGCGCTACCAAAAACTGCCCCTAGGCACCAATCGTCTTTTGGCAAGCAGTTAAATTTCTCGAAGAAGCGGCGATCGCCCCACGATGGAGCCGCCCCCTCCTGATAGGTACGCTGCCGCTGTAGATGAAACACTCGAATCATTTCTGCTTCCGGCACTGCTTGAATTTGTTCTTCTTGCTGCTCACTCAACACCTCGGCTAAGTCATCTAAAATCACCTGCGCTGACTCAATCCATTGATGGCCACACTCAGGGCATTCCATCAGCGCAATCCGCAGAATAAAGCCACAGGCAGGGCATTGCTTAGTGGGAGCAGAACCCATGCCCAGCGTTTCCGGCTCTTCTGTGGTCGGCAGGTGATACTCATACACATCTTCTGGAAACCCCAGACGATTCAGGTTGCCCGCCTGATCCAAAATGGTGCCGTGCAGCTTGCCCGACTGGGGTGAAATCCGCATCACCCGACCAATTTGCTGATGATGCAGCGCCCGTGATTTGGTGGGGCGCAGCAGCAAACCCACTTCAACGCTGGGTTCATCAAAACCGATGCTGATCACGTTACAAGAGGTGAGTACGGTGATCTGACCCTCGCGCAATTTGGCGTAGAGCTGATGGCGCTCTTTGATCGGAGTTTCTCCGTCTACCACGGCGGCGATAATGCCAGCCCGGTTAAATGCCTCGGCAACGTGGCGGGCATGTTCAACATCAACGCCAAAGGCAATCGTGCGCTTGTCGGGCACCAGTCGCAGCCATTCTTCAACGATGCGTTGTACCAGTTCAGGGCGATCGCAGGCATTTTTCAGCGCCCGTTCGTCATAATCTCCGGCTACTGTGCCAACGGCAGACAGGTCAATCTGGTTTTCTGCCGCAAACCCGTAGTACTTCATCGGTGCCAAAAAGCCCATCGTTTGCAGCTCCGACGGCACAGGGGAGGCTACGAGCGTTTCCATGTGATCCCCGAGCTGCTCGCGTCCCAATCGATAAGGCGTTGCGGTTAGGGCTAGATGCACCGACTGCCGATGCGTTTCATAAATAATTTGCTGCCCAACTTGGCTAAATACTGTGGTGTGGGCTTCGTCAAACAGCACCACATCGGCGTGCCATTTGCGCCACCAGGTGCGCTTGGCCATGGTTTGAATGCTGCCAATCTGAATTGGGGCACTGGGGTCCTCTTTCCAGCCCGATTTGATGAAGCCGCAGTGCAGCCCAAACGACCGCATTTTGTCGTAGGTTTGGCCAACCAACACATCTAGATGCACCAAAAACATCAGCCGACAGCCACGCGATTCGGCATGGGCGCAGATTTGTCCGGCAATCACGGTTTTCCCGGCTCCGGTGCCTGCAATCACGGCTACACGGGTGTGTCCCTGCCCCAGTTTGGTGTACAGGTCTTTGATTAGCTGCATCTGATAAGGACGTAGCTCTGGCGGGTTGGACGCGGCCACGTTGATTGAACTATTGGGCATTCGTTACACGAGCGATCGCGCTATAGCTCACTGTAGCAGAGCTGCGGGTCAGATTCGGTGCAGATGTACTGATATGGCAACGGCACCCTTGAGCGCGCAATTCGGCTCCAGCAAAAATCGACTGACGGCGATCGGATACGCGCAGCACCACCGACAAACGGGTAAGATTAGGCAATCCCTAGCAATATCCAAAGATGTCTAAGTTTACCATTTCTGAGGCGGCTGAATTCCTTGGTGTCAGTACCGACACGCTACGTCGCTGGGAAGAAGAAGGAAGCCTGGAATC
>CASBQX010000118.1 GCA_949127925.1 Synechococcales cyanobacterium PMM_0002 | reverse complement strand
GCGGTGAGCAAAACGGCAGGGTGCAGCGGGCTGTAGTGCGGGTTTAGCGGCTGGGAGCGGCTGGCATTGGGGGCGTTGGCTGGCTGGCGCGGAGCGTCTATCGCCGCTTGCCGTCGCAGTACAGACTGGAGGTTCGTCTTCGTTACCTTTTCATCAAATACCTGGGATAGCAGTTGCCACAGCTGAGATCCCGTTTGCTTCACATAGCCCAGTTCATACCCCGAACAACGGGCAATTTCTCCGTAAGACTGCTCGTTCCAGGCATAGCAAAACACAGCCTTTTGCAGCTTGTTGAGGTGATTGTCACAGAGTGCTAGTTCGACAATGGCTAGGGCGTCTTCAGAGTTCATATTGAACCCGCTGGCTCTATTGGTTAGAGCTGTATCCTACCGATTTACCCACCCGCTCTTTGTGACTTAGACAACATTATCTATCTGACTGGATATTACTTTTCTCGAACCTTTATCGCACTTTTGCGCCCCCCGATTCAAGTCTGCGTCTGATACGCTTTGGACTAATCGTTTGGCTGTGATTGTGTCGCAAGGGAGTTGCCAACGTGAGCAACAGAAGGTTTCTAAATCTGTCTCGTCGTCAGGTCGTTCGTGGTCTTTTAGCAACGACTGCATTTGGGTTGACCGCCAAGTTGGGAACGGGATGCAGCCCGTCTGGGTCTGGAGGGTCGAGCACAGACTCGACGGCTGAGGGTGCTAAGCCCGCAGACGGCGAACCGCTGACCATTGGGTTTATTTACGTGGGTCCTAAAGATGACTACGGCTACAACCAGGCGCATGCTGAGGGTGCTAAAGGAACGGCTGCTAAGTTTTCGTGGGTGAAGCTAGTCGAAGAGGCGAATGTGCCAGAGACGACTGCTGTGGCCGAGTCCATGCGTAGCATGATCGACATTGATGGCGCTAAGGTGCTGTTTCCCACCTCGTTTGGCTACTTCGACCCGCATATTCTCAAGCTGGCAGAAGAGTTTCCCGACGTGCAGTTCTTCCATGCCGGGGGCCTTTACGAGGAAGGCAAAACTCCCAAGAATGTCGGTAGCTATTTTGGCTACATCGATGAAGCGCAGTATGTGGCAGGCGTCGTGGCCGCGTTGACCTCTAAGAGCGGCAAGCTGGGTTTTGTCGGTGCCAAGCCGATTCCTCAGGTGTTGCGCAACGTCAACAGCTACGCCCTAGGCGCTCGCAGTGTGAGACCCGATGCCACCACCCAGGTGGTATTTACAGGCAACTGGGCAGAGCCAATTAAGGAAGCGGAAGCCGCCAACAGCATGGCAGACCAGGGAATTGACGTGATCACCTGTCACGTAGACAGCCCCAAAGTGGTGATGGAAACGGCAGAGAAACGCGGCATTTACTGCACGGGCTATCACGCCGACCAGGTGGCGCTAGCTCCCGAGGGCTACCTCACCGGAGCCGAGTGGGATTGGACTAATATCTACTCCAAAATTGCCGAAGAAGTGCACTCCGGCAAGTCTTTGCAAGACGGCACGATTGAGCACATCCTGCGAGGCGGGCTGAAGGACGGATTCTGTAAGCTGTCTGCCTATGGGCCTGCCGTAAGTGAAGACACCAAAAAAGCGGCGGAGGCAGCTAAAGCCGGACTGATCGACGGCAGTTTGGTGATCTACACGGGTGAAGTCAAAGACAATAAGGGCGGTGTGGTCGTCAAAGCTGGCGAATCGTTGCCCCAGAAAGAACCCAAGTTAGAAGGGATGAATTACCTGGTAGAAGGCGTTTTGGGTTCCGTCGGCGGCTAGATCCGGTTCTCACGGTCGTAGAGACGCGATTCATCGCGTCTCTACACATCTATCGCGTCTCTACACATCTATCGCGTCTCTACGCATCTATCGCGTCTCTACGCATCTTTCACACCCGCAACATCAACGTTCTTAGGCAGCTTTAAAACAAGTCCTACCCATCACTGCTTATGTCTAGATCTCAAGCTTGGCGGCGATCGCTGGAATCGTTTGTGCTTCCCTTTGGTGCCATTTTGGCGGGGCTGGTGCTGTTTGGGGTGTTCTGTGCCCTGGTGGGAACCAATCCCTTCGGTGTGTACGCATCGATCTGGAAGTCGGCCTTTGGCAGTGCCAGTACATTTCAAAATACATTAATTCGAGCCGCTCCACTGATGCTATCAGCGCTCTGTACGGCGTTACCCGCTCGGCTAGGGCTGGTGATTATTGGTAACGAGGGAGCGTTGGTCGTGGGCGGGGTGGCCGCTGTTTCGGCTGGGTTGGCGATGGGTCTGGCATTCCCGCCATTTGTGGTGCAGATAGGGATGGCGATCGCTGGGATGGTGGCAGGTGGCATCTGGATTGGGGCAGCGGGCTGGCTCAGGCACTACCGCGCCGTCAATGAAACGATTAGCAGCTTGCTGTTGAACTATGTGGCGATCGCCCTGCTGAACCACTTGGTCGGCGGTCCCATGCGCGACCCCAGTTCGCTCAACAAACCCTCCACCTATCCGCTGGCCGAAATCAACATGCTGACCAGCATTCCGGGCACCCGCGTCCACTGGGGCTTAGTCTACGGATTAGTTGCCTGCGTCATCGCCTACTTCTTAATGCAGCGCACCACCTTTGGCTTCGCCGCCCGCACCGCTGGTGGCAACATCCGCGCTGCCAAAATTGCCGGACTGCCTGTCGGCAAACTGACCGTGGTTATCTGTTTTCTAGCAGGCTCCTGCGCCGGGTTAGCAGGCATGGTAGAAGTGGCTGCCGTTCAAGGCGCGGCCAATGAATCGCTCAATGTTGGCTATGGCTATGGCGGTATCTTGGTTGCGTTTGCTGCCCGCCACAACCCGCTCGCCGCCGTGTTCATGTCATTGCTCGTCGGTGGCATCCTAGCTAGCGGCGGCATTCTCCAGCGGGCACACGGCCTCCCCGACTCTACGGTATTGATTTTTCAAGGACTCGTTTTCCTGGTCGTGCTGTTCAGCGATTCCCTTTACGGCAGATTCGACTTCTTCAAAGAGAAACCCGTCGTTGTGGCTCCACCGTCCCCGCCACCTAGCCCTGGGCAGGAGCCAGTTGTGTTGGGATGAAGGATGAAGGATGAAGGATGAAGGATGAAGCTAGACTCTTAGGATCATGAATTTATTAGTATGCAATCCCCTGGGTAGGGACATGTCACTGCCATGTCCTAGCAGGTGCGTCAATTTTGCAGGTTATTTTCTAAATTCTCACGGAGATTGATATGGCAGCAGAAGCGGTACAGGCAATTGGATGGTGGGGGGTGCCTCTGGCCATTATTGCGGGAACAATGCGCGGTGGCACGCCTTTTCTGTTTGTCAGTTTGGGTGAGTGTCTGACGGAAAAAAGCGGCAAAATCAACCTAGGTTTGGAAGGAACGCTGCTAACGGGGGCAATGGCGGCCTATGGTACTTCTTATTTGACAGGTTCGCCCTGGCTAGGGGTGCTGGCGGCTGGCGTGGCCGGGGCGCTGCTGGGCTGCATTCACGGCTGGCTATCGCAACAGCTGCGCGTCAATGATGTGGCGGTAGGGATCGCCATGATTATCTTTGGTAGCGGGGTGGCCTTCTTTTTTGGCAAGCCGTTCATTCAGCCCAAAGCGACTCAGCTACCCACAATTGACCTAGGCGGCTGGAGCGATACGCCAGCGATTCAGGCGGCGCTGCAAATCAGCCCGCTGTTTTTAATTGGGTTGGCGATCGCCCCCCTGATGGCGTGGTTCTTCAAATCGACCCGCTGGGGCTTATTCATTCGCGCTGTCGGCGATAGTCCCGAAGCCGCTCGCGCCATGGGCGTTTCTATTTTCAAAGTGCGGATGCTCAGCGTCGTTGCTGGCAGCTTTTTGGCCGGCATCGGCGGCGCAGCCCTGTCGCTCTACTACCCTGGCCTCTGGACCGAGCGGATCTCTAGCGGCCAGGGTCTAATGGCCGTCGCCCTGGTAATTTTTGCCCGCTGGAACCCGATCGCCTGTCTCTGGGCATCGTTACTATTTGGCGGTGCCCAAGCCATCGGCCCTGCCCTGCAATCGATCGGCATCGAAGACGGCTATTATCTGTTCAACGCCGCTCCCTATGTCCTCACCCTCGTGATTATGATCCTCACCTGCTCCCCCAAACGCACGCTCAGCGGCGTCCCCGGAGCCTTGGGAACCGATACATAGTTGGCTCCTTGGATTAAATCAATTGTGGGGTGGGCATCCTGCCCGTCCGAATGGTTAATCCCAATTTAAATGGAGGATGCGACACATTCTGTAAGGGCATGGCATGGACATGCCCCTACCCAAGTAATTGACCTGTCGTGGTCATTAATTAAATTGGGATAAGATGCCCACCCCACAAGACTTGCAGTTGATCTAAATTCCCGTTCCTTAGCTTCCTAATCCTTCCCCTTATGTCTGGACTTGGCGGTCTGAATAAATCTCCCAATGGCGTGGTATTGGGGATGGTGCAACTGCAATTGCCCAACGTAGTGACACCCGATGACTTAGCGGCGCAAACGCAGCGAATTTGTGACCTGGTCGGCAAAGCGCGGCGCAACCTGCCGACGATGGACTTGGTTGTGTTTCCTGAATATGCGCTGCACGGGCTGTCGATGGACACCAATCCAGAGATTATGTGTCGGCTAGATGGGCCAGAGGTCGCCGCCTTTAGTCAGGCATGCCGTGACCACAAAATTTGGGGCTGTTTTTCGATCATGGAATCCAACCCCAACGGCTACCCTTACAACAGCGGCATCATTCTAGACGACCAAGGAAATCTGAAGCTGTATTATCGCAAGCTGCATCCGTGGGTGCCGGTGGAACCGTGGGAGCCAGGGAATATTGGGATTCCGGTGTGTGAAGGGCCGAATGGCAGCAAGCTGGCGCTAATCATTTGCCACGACGGCATGTTCCCTGAAATGGCGCATGAGTGTGCCTATAAGGGTGCCGAAATCATGATCCGGACTGCTGGCTATACGGCACCGATTCGGCATTCCTGGCGAATTACCAACCAGGCCAATGCCTTCTGCAATCTGATGTATACCGCGTCGGTATGTATGGGCGGCAGCGATGGCAGTTTTGATTCGATGGGTGAGGGCATGTTCGTTAACTTTGACGGCACGCCGCTGGTGATGGGTAGCCATCGCCCCAATGAAATTATTACCGCCGAACTGCGGCCTGACCTGGTGCGCGAAGCCCGTCAGCAGTGGGGCGTTGAGAACAATATTTACCAGTTTGGCCATCGCGGCTATGTGGCCGTGCAGGGCGGTGCTCAAGACTGCCCCTACACCTACATGAAAGACCTGGTGAATCAGGGCTACCGTCTGCCCTGGGAAGATCAGGTGGTGCATACCGATGGCACCTCCTGCGGCTTCCCCTCGCCAACGCGGCTGTATCAGGGTGAGGCAAGCGGTGAAGAGTTGGGTGAAGAGTTGGGTGAAGCAACAGCGACGACCTTATCGAATGTGCACGGAGGTTGATGTATGGGGCGTTTTGTGGATGCTGATCCGTATCCCTATCCGTTTAATGGTGAGCTGCATCCTAGCAATACGGTGCTGCTGGTGATCGACATGCAGACTGATTTCTGCGGCAAGGGGGGGTACGTAGACAAGATGGGCTACGACCTGTCACTGACGCGATCGCCCATCACCCCAATTCACAACGTGCTCTGCGCCGCCCGTGCCAAGGGCTACCACATCATGCACACCCGCGAAGGCCACCGCCCCGACCTCGCAGATTTGCCGCAAAATAAGCAGTGGCGATCGCGTCAAATTGGGGCAGGCATCGGCGATCCAGGTCCCTGCGGCAAACTGCTCGTGCGCGGCGAACCGGGCTGGGAAATCATTCCCGAACTGGCCCCATTACCCGGCGAAGTGATCATCGACAAACCGGGCAAAGGCTCCTTCTATGCCACCGATTTAGACCTGGTTCTCAAACGGCAAGGCATCCAAAACATTGTCCTAGCAGGTGTCACCACCGACGTCTGCGTCCACACCACCATGCGCGACGCCAACGATCGCGGCTATGAATGCTTGCTGCTGTCGGACTGCACCGCCGCCACCGACTATGGCAACCACCTCGCCGCCCTCAAAATGGTCAAAATGCAGGGCGGCGTCTTTGGCACCGTGTCAGACTCGCGATCGTTCATCGAAGCCATTAATGATTAAGGATGAAGGATGAAGGATGGGTTGGCCAACCTGCAATTCTCAAGTCCTGACCCTAAGATTCCAAGTTCAAAACATCAACTTCCAAGTTCAAAACACTAACTTCCAAAATTCATCCCTCATCCTTCATCCCTCATCCCTCATCCTTCATCCCTCATCCTTCACCCCTCATTTTTCCTATGACTCCTGCCACCGCCATCCAACCCACCATTCAACTCGAACGACCACCCGATCTCCAGGTGAATGGCATGTCCAAACACTTTGGCAGTTTGGTTGCGCTCGACACCGTTTCGCTGCACCTCAAGCCTGGGACATTTCACGCACTGCTAGGGGAAAACGGCGCTGGGAAAAGCACCCTGGTGAAATGCATCATGGGTTTTTATGCGCCCACCACAGGCGACATTTTAATTGACGGCAACCCGGTCAAAATTGATAACCCGCGCGCGGCGCAAAAGTTTGGCATCGGCATGGTGTATCAGCATTTCACCTCCGTCCCCGCCATGACCGTAGCCGAAAATTTGGTACTGTCTCGCTACGACAACAAAAACCTGATCAACTGGAAGCAAGAACTCGAAGACCTCAGAGCCTTCATGGCCACCTCCCCCTTCCAGGTGCCGCTAGACGCTACCATTGCTCAACTTGCCGCTGGACAGAAGCAAAAGCTAGAAATCCTCAAGCAGCTTTACCTGCACAGCCGGATCTTGATTTTGGATGAACCCACCTCGGTGCTGACCCCTACGGAAGCGGATGAAGTGCTGGGGCTGCTGCGCCAACAGGTAACCGACGGCAAGCTGAGCGTGCTGATGATTTCCCACAAGTTCCGGGAGGTGATGGCCTTTACCGATGAAATTACGGTACTGCGCAAGGGCAAGTTTGCCGGGAGTGGGTTGGTTAAAGATCTGACCGTTCCCGCCATGGCAGAAATGATGATGGGGGAAAAGAAAGAGCCGACCCCTGTGAACAAAACGGCACATCTTAACCCGGTTCCTGTGCTGGATGTAAAAGATATCTACGCCAATAAAGACAACGGCGTAGAAGCGGTTTCCGGCATTAGTTTCATGGTCAACAGCGGCGAAATTGTTGGGATTGCGGGCATTTCTGGCAATGGCCAGCGCGAACTAGTAGAAGTGTTAGCGGGGCAGCGCGAACCCACTACGGGTGAAGTGTGGGTCAACGGCGAACACTACGCCGCCACTCGCGAAGAGATGTATCGACACAAGGTATTTGCCCTACCCGAAGAACCGCTGCGCAATGCCTGTGTCCCTCACATGAGTGTGGCCGAAAACATGGCGCTGCGCACGTTTGATCGCCCGCCGCAGGCCAAAGGGTTCATGCTATTGCTAAACGCGATTAGAAGTACTGCTGTTGGGCTAATTCAACAGTTCTCAGTCAAAACTCCGTCACCCGAAACCCCCGTCGGCAACCTATCAGGCGGCAACGTGCAGCGCGCTGTACTAGCACGAGAACTATCCGCCGACCACATCAAACTGCTCATTGCGGCCAACCCGTGTTTTGGCTTGGACTTCAACGCCGTAGACTTCATCCACACCGAAATTGTTGAAGCCCGCAATCGAGGTGTGGCCGTGCTGCTGGTGAGCGAAGACCTAGACGAACTGCTGAAATTGAGCGATCGCATTTTTGTAATCAGCGAAGGCAAACTGGTCTACGAAAGCGCGATCGCAACCGCAGACTTTGGGGCGATCGGTCGCAGCATGGCCGGACATTAGACCTAGCTTTGTAGCGTAGATCTTCTGTAAGTGTAGATCTGTTGTGTAGCAGGCTCAGCCTGCTACACAACGCCAAATTGTTTATTCATCCCTCATCCCTCATCCTTCCCCCTATGTCCCTCGCTGCTGCCCGACCTTACGAGTACGAACTGCCCCAGGATTTGAGTAAATTGGCACTGGTTATTATCGACATGCAGCGCGATTTTATGGAGCCGGGTGGCTTTGGCGACGCGTTAGGCAATGACGTGCTGCGGCTCCAGGCGATTGTGCCGACGCTTAAGCAACTGCTAGACACCTTTCGGGCGATGGGGTTGCCGATTGTGCATACCCTGGAATGCCACCAGGCAGATTTGTCAGACTGCCCGCCGTCCAAACTAAACCGGGGCAAGGGTGCCCTCAAAATTGGCGATTCTGGGCCAATGGGGCGGATTTTGGTGGCAGGAGAGGCCGGGAATGGGATTATTCCAGAGCTGGCCCCGCTGCCCGGTGAAATTGTGATTATGAAACCAGGGAAAGGGGCATTTTATGGCACGCCGCTGGGGTCAATTTTGCTAGAAAAAGGAATTACCCATTTGCTGATTACGGGCGTGACCACCGAGGTCTGTGTCCAAACCACCATGCGCGAGGCCAACGATCGCGGCTACGAATGCCTCATGGTGGAAGACTGCACTGAAAGCTATTTCCCCGAATTTAAGCAAGCCACCCTGGAAATGGTGCGCGCTCAAGGCGGAATTGTGGGGTGGACTGCCCCCGCCGCAAGTATTTTTCAGGCATTAGCAGCTGCCTCAAAAAGCCAGATGTCAGGGGTGACTGCTCCGGTCTAACAGCCGCTATAGATGCGCTATTGAGCAGGAGTGTCCCCCCTGCCTACTCCGCCTCCTGCGATTCAGCCCCACAGGAGGTTTTTTTGCCTACTTTTTGTCATCTCCCCAGGGGCGAACGGACAGCCATCTACCCCTGGGGTAAGAAATCCCGAAGATTTTTAGGGTAACTGCCCCAACCGAATGAAATTGTCTCTATCGTGACAAGTGGGGTGGTTTGATCAATTTTTAGGATTTGTGGGCGATCGCCACCCGACGCAACGCCCCAATCAAGCAGTGAATCTACTTAGTTAAAATCACCTAACTAAACCCACCTAGCTAAACCCGCCCAGATCAATACACAAAGAGGGATCATGTTGGAGCTTTATCAATTTGAGCTATCTCATTACTGTGAAAAAATCCGGTTGATCCTCGACTACAAAGGATTGCCCTATCGCAAAATCGAAGTCACCCCCGGCATGGGACAGCTAGACCTATACCGCATGTCGGGGCAGCGGCAGGTGCCCGTGTTAAAAGATGGCCCGGAAATTATTGCAGATTCTACAGAAATTGCTGAATACCTCGATAAAAAGTATCCCGATCGCCCGATCATCCCCCACGATCCCAAGCAGCGCGGACTATGCCTGTTGATCGAACAATGGGCTGACGAATCGATTGGCCTGAATGCCCGCAAGTGTATGATTGGCGCGTTGGGGCACGACCCAGCATTTCGGCAGGCTTTCTTGCCCAGTTCCACCCCCGACTTGCTCAAAACCGTACTTAGCTCTGTCCCCAATGAGCTATTTAGCGTGTTGGAACTAGGGGTCGGCCTCACGCCCGATGCGCTGAAGTCGGCGACAGCCGCGATCAAGCGCGACCTAGCATCGCTTTGCTTTATATTGATGGAGCAGCCGTATTTGGTCACCGACCATCCCACTCTGGCCGATTTTGCGGTCGCTGGGCTGAGCATGTACGTCAAATTCCCGACGGGGGCGTATCTGGATGTGCCAAGCGGGCTGAAGGGTAAAGGCGTCCCCGGTATTGCCGATGTCGGTATTTTCGAACCGTTTTTTGACTGGCGCGATCGCCTGTACACCGAGTTTCGTAAAACCACCGGATCCAGCAGCGGCGGCAGCAGCAGCCCAACCTCAATTCAAATTGATTGATCCCGTGCCCCTGTAGAGACGCGATTAATCGCGTCTCTACGGGATGTTCCATCGTTTTTTTAACCCAACTGCACCAAATCTATGGCACTCTGGGATGTATCAGGATATATTTCCTGAACCCTAAGTAATCCACACTACATCGCACGCAGGGTATGCAAACTCTTCCCAATCCTGTCACCCCTGGCTCATCCACTCCATCCTCGGCTGTTAGCCTACCGCCTGCCGCTGAAACGGGGATCATTCGACGCAAAACTCGCCCGGTTCCGGTCGGTGCGATCACCATTGGCGGCACTCACCCGGTAGCGGTGCAGTCGATGATCAATGAAGACACGCTAGATATTGATGGGTCAGTGGCCGGTATCCGGCGGCTGCACGAAATTGGCTGCGAAATTGTGCGGGTGACGGTGCCTAGCATGGCGCACGCCAAAGCAATGGAAGAGATTCGCGATCGCCTCCATGCCACCTATCAGCCCGTGCCGCTCGTGGCCGACGTGCACCACAACGGCATGAAGATTGCCCTAGAAGTAGCCAACTACGTAGACAACGTGCGGATCAACCCCGGTTTGTATGTGTTTGAAAAGCCGAAGAGCGATCGCACCGAATATACCGCAGCCGAGTTCAACGAGATTGGCGAAAAAATCCGCGAAACCCTAGAGCCACTGGTGCTCACCCTCAAAGACCAAAACAAATCCATGCGAATTGGCGTCAACCACGGCTCCTTGGCCGAGCGGATGCTATTTACCTACGGCGACACCCCCGCAGGCATGGTCGAGTCGGCGCTAGAGTTCATTCGGATTTGTGAATCGCTCGACTTTTACCACATTGAGCTATCGCTGAAAGCCTCCCGCGTCCCCGTGATGATTGCCGCCAACCGCCTGATGGTGCAGCGGATGGACGAGCTAGGCATGGACTATCCGCTGCACTTGGGCGTCACAGAAGCTGGAGATGGCGAATATGGCCGGATCAAATCCACCGCTGGCATCGGCACCCTGCTAGCCGAAGGGATGGGCGACACCATTCGCGTCTCCCTCACCGAGGCTCCCGAAAAAGAAATACCCGTCTGCTACGGCATTCTGCAAGCGCTAGGGCTGCGGCGCACCATGGTGGAATATGTCGCCTGCCCGTCCTGTGGGCGCACCTTGTTCAACCTAGAAGAAGTGCTCGCCAAAGTCCGCGACGCCACCAGTCACCTCACCGGGTTAAATATTGCCGTCATGGGCTGCATCGTCAACGGCCCTGGAGAAATGGCCGATGCCGACTATGGCTATGTGGGCAAACAAGCAGGCTACATCTCGCTGTATCG
>CASBQX010000117.1 GCA_949127925.1 Synechococcales cyanobacterium PMM_0002 | reverse complement strand
TATTGCTTAGGACTCCACGAGCTTTATTTAGGCTCCACGGGATGACCCACCGCAGAGTGTTAAACCTTCCCTGATTATGCTGGTTCTGATGGTTACAGACATTCAGGCTGGCGGCTTTTGCCACAGTTCCATTTTAACACAAGTCATGCCCTGTATGCGTTTTAACCGTTTGCTAATCATGAAGATAGTGTGTTCACGATTGGCGCTATCCTCCTCCCTCTCTGCAAGACGCTACGCGAACGCCTTTGGCATTGGTCAGAGGATGCGCCCTCACTCACGCGCCTTTCATCCCGGCGCTCACCTGGGTACAGGTAGAACGCGGGGCTTCCCATCTATAAGCTAAGTGGAACTCTTCTGCTTAAGCTGTCGTTATCCTGGACTTAGACTATGCTGACCCAAATTGTGCGTCCCATGGTTCGCACCCAGCTGCGCTTGTTGGCGGGCAGTCAAGCCACTCGCGCCACTCTAAATTAATACAATCGCCCAATGGCTAGGGTTTTTGGGCGTAGAGGCGCATGTAACGCATCTAAATGCACGGTCAAACCAGATTCAGCTTTCGATTATCGTCTGCCAACCCGACGGGTGTGACCCCCACGATTGGGAACAAATTATTCGCAATCTGGAACAAAGCAAATATATAGATGGGGTGACGAGTTCGCTGGCCATTACGCCTCAGCAACAGAGCAAGCTTCAGCGACTGCTAGCCTATGTGATTCAAGCGGGCGCTGCCGATAGTAGCAACGACAAAGTAGTGTGGGATGAACTCCTGCCCCAATTGCGCGGTTTGGGGTTTGAAGAAGAAACGCTGCTGGGCATTCGATCGGCGCTGAAGGTACCGCAGTCGCTGGAGCAATTGCTTGAAGGGCTAGATGCAGATGTGGCAGCGATCGCCCTCCCTAAAGCAGTCAGTTTGGCCATGCTCGATCGCCAGGTCAACACCTCCGAAGACAAAGCCCTGACTGCTTTACTGGATGCAATCAAACAACAGTAGGGACATGGCCTGCCATATCCCTACAGAAATGCCTAGTGCCGAATCGGAGTGCCGCAGGGATAGGTTGCTACAGGTTGCCGCTCGGTGACTTTGACAGGGGCGATCGCACTCGACGCGGCCACTTTCTCTGCGGGGCGCTGTGCCCGAGCCGCCAGATAATCGCGCTGGAGGGTGGCCAGCAGTTCTTCTCGGCGGTCATAGAGCCGCTTCAGGGGGCGATCTGCGCACTGGTTGATGACATAGGCTCCCATAATTGGCAGCGCGATGGTGCTGTCGGTGTAGCAAACGATCGTGTTGGGCAGCTCATCGGGATCAATTTTGCCCCAGCTCACTGCCTCGCTGGGGGTAGCACCCGAGAGGCCACCCGTGTCGGGGCGGGCATCGGTAATTTGGATGAAGTAGTCATGGCCGCGCTCTTCGAGTCCTAGTACCTCATGTAATTGGGGCTGGGTTTGCAGCATAAAGTTTTTGGGACTGCCGCCGCCCAAAATTAGCGCCGCGCTTTTGCCCTCGACGCCAGGAATGCCCGATTCGCGAGCCGAGTAGGCGATCGCCGCCGTTTCGTTCACATCCAGCGACGGGTCAATCATCAGCTTCGACCCTTCCAGCGCCAACGCTGCCACATTCATCCCAATTGAGCTATCGCCCGGTGAAGACGTGTAGATGGGCACGCCGCATTCGTACGCGGCTGAGAGCAAACAGGAATGCTGCACCCCGAGCTGTTTTTCTACAGCGTTAATATATTTGCCCAACAGATGATGAAATTCCGCCGTGCCCATCCGCTTTTGGAATGGTTCTGAGCGCAGCAGCTCGCGGATAAAGGCATCGGTTTCTAGCAGCACATCGTAACCAAATACAATGTCGTAGATCCGAATTCGCCCCTCATGGCGCAGTTTGACATCATCCACAAACGGGTTGCTGGCAAACAAATCCATTCCGAGGCCGTAGTGCAAATCGTGATACAAATTTGCGCCCGTGCTGATGATCCAATCGATAAACCCGTGGCGCATCAACGGTGCCAACACCGACACGCCCAGCCCCGCTGGAGTCAAGGCTCCCGACAAGCTCAGCCCCACCGTGACGCCATCCTGCATCACCTCTTGGCTCAGCAGATGGCAGATTTCGCGCAGACGCGCCGAGTTGTAAGCGGTGAAATAGCCGTCAATTAGGTCTACTACACTAATTTCGGCAGAGATTGGAGCCGGAGTAATTTTGCGGCTGAGTAATTTTTTCATGATCGGTCTTCCAAAAAAGTAAAATCTTGTGCAAACAAACCCCATCTCTGTTGTCAGCATTCCCAATTAAACCCAAGCCAGTATCCTCGATCCGACACAGGAACCGAAAGACGGCCGAGCCATCGAAAGGCAACTAAGCAATCAAGAGACAGCTAAGTAGCAAACTGCATGATGCAGCACTACCCCATCCAAACGCGCAATTTTAGTAATTCAAAACTCTTAAAGAGCTGGCGATCGACCCAGCTTGTCAGGTTGTCTAAGCTATGATTCTCATCAACTAGACAGGCGATGTTTGCCCCCTGCAAACCTTACTTACAGGTCGATCAGCCCATACTGGGCCCTTCACAGCGGTCTGCCCAAGACAGCGCAGGGTCACAGAGCCGTCGGCGCTGGAGCTTCATTTCCAAATACCACAGGGGCAGCCACTGGCTTTTGCCCAAGCCCAAGGAAAAAAGTTTCAACGCAGTGCAACCTTTTAAAACGATGTCTCTAGTGTAGCACCTGTGATTTTAGCCGCCAGCTGGTTGGGCTACAAGGCAATCAATTCAGCCCTGAACAGCACCATGAATGCTACTCCCAAAAAGGGAGTGGATTATAGTGGCTGATTCAGACTGATTTCGGCGTTTTTCTCAACTTCTCGCTATTCGTCCCAAACCAAGCGAGAATTATGAATAATTATTTCAACGTGGAATCCCGTCTCGAAGGAGTCGTTTAT
>CASBQX010000116.1 GCA_949127925.1 Synechococcales cyanobacterium PMM_0002 | reverse complement strand
AGTTCAATTCCTACTAGAGAGACTCGAACCCAGGCATCAATGACAATCCCTTTATCCAAAATGCGATCGACTACTTCAGCCAAGCTCGACGAAGAGTTTACTTTTTCAACAGCCATGATGAATTACCTAAGTGTCGTTTATTGAGAACTCGATGTTGACCTGCTCAGCTCAAATATCGCTAAGATGCCAAAGGAATGGTTGATCTAATCCAGAAGCAGGATGGAAAACATGACGGATATCAGCGGATTTGCTGAACTAATTAAGTCGCTGTAGACCTATTCCATTTGGTTTGATCCAACTCTGCACCTGGATATTTTGAAACCCTCAATGATCAGGTACTCTTTCACCTTTAAAGTGCGTTAGAAGAACTACTAACTACTCTAAAAGGTGAGATACATTCATCATTCCCTGCGACTGTAAAAGACTAACGCCCGTATCAGTTTAGTTTTGGTTTGCGCGCATTTGACTATCTTGTGTGAGCATTAATGGTATGAGCAGTAAGAGTTATGACAGATTCTAGAAATCGAGTGTTAGTGGGGGTAGGTGGTGGGATCGCGGCCTACAAAATCTGTGAAGTGGTGTCTACCTTGGCTAAGGCTGGGGTAGAGGTGCGCGTGATTTTAACAGACAGCGCTCAGCAGTTTATTTCCTCCTTAACGCTGGCTACGCTGGCGCGGCATCCCGCCTATACCGATGCAGATTTTTGGCAGCCGACACATGCCCGCCCGTTGCATATTGAGTTAGGAGAGTGGGCAGATGTGCTGTTGATGGCTCCTCTGACTGCAAATACTTTGGCAAAACTGGCCTATGGTTTGGCCGATAATCTGTTGACGAATACGGTGTTGGCCTCTGCCTGCCCCATCCTCCTTGCGCCCGCCATGAACACAGATATGTGGCAGCAAATCTCTGTGCAGCGCAATTGGGAAATGCTGAAAACCGATCGCCGCTATCACAGCATAGGGCCAGGGGCTGGCGTGCTGGCGTGCGATCGCGTGGGTTCGGGTCGGATGGCGGAGCCTGCGGAACTATTGCCTTATCTAGAGTCCTTGCTGCACACTAACGGGACGCGAGATCTGGCGGGCAAACAGATTTTGATTAGTGCGGGAGGAACGCGGGAATATTTAGACCCAGTCCGCTTTTTGGGCAACCCCTCGACGGGCAAAATGGGCGTGGCGTTGGCGCAGGCCGCCCTGCATCGCGGAGCACAGGTAACGTTGGTACATGCGCCCATGCAGGCTGATCTGCTGACCCGATTATCAGGGGTAACTCAAATTCCCGTCACTAGTGCTGCTGAAATGCAGCAAGCGATGCACCAGCACTTTGCCAAAGCCGATTGGACGGTGATGGCGGCAGCGGTTGCTGATGCGAGACCCGCACATTACTCTCCCACGAAACTTCCCAAAGCGGCTCTACCTGAAGCCCTACCGCTGATTTCGGTACCTGATATTGTGGCAGAACTCAGCCAGTTGAAGCATCCTCACCAGCTACTAGTTGGCTTCGCCGCTCAAACGGGAGATTTTGTGACCCCAGCGTTAGAAAAGCTGACTCGCAAAAACCTGGATGCGATCGCCGCTAACCCAATCGACCAAATCCATAGCGGCTTTGGCAGCGACCAAAATCAGGCTGTTTTATTAGACAGAACTGGACGGAAAGAGGCGATCGCACCGTGCAGTAAACTGCAAATGGCTCATCGACTGTATGAGTTCTTGCAGGGATTAGAAAATAAAAAATAGGCGTTAAAAACAGAACCGATTCCCTAATTCCGATGATTATTGTTGTGTTGGACTAACGCCCCAGCCCACTGGAGTTTTTCGCGCAGGGTTTGGTAATAAGAATAATTATCTCTCAGAACAATAAACCGGGCGTGAACCTCTGCCATCCGAATATCGACGCGCTGACCCGGCCAGATTGACGTTGCCAGGACACCATCCATCCACAGTTTTGTTGTGATATCGGGATCGGCCAGAGGCCAAATGCTGACTACCGAGCCAGGTGGAAGAATAATAGGGCGGCTGGAAAGGCTGAGCGGACAAATGGGAGTGACGGCGATCGCTTCCATGCCGGGATGGATAATTGGGCCATGTGCAGCAACTGTATAGCAGGTGGAACCCGTTGGTGTAGCTACAATTAGTCCATCACCCTGGTACTGATCGACCACTGCCCCGTCAATTTCCATTTCGAGAATCGACGTGATCATCCGATCGGCAGACGCGGGTTTGACGCACATTTCATTCAAAGCTAGGAAGCGATCGCTCATCGGCTCCAGATTCGTGCGGTTGCCTTCAAACGTCGTCGCTTGCAGCATCATCCGTTGCTGTACGGCAAAGCGGTCGTTTAGCAACCGCTCCCAAACCTGCTGTGAATTCTGAAATACATCCAGCGGCTCCGTCAAGAATCCCAGATGGCCACCAATATTAATTGCCAGAATCGGCACCCCTTCTGGGGCAAGGTGGCGTGCAGCGGCTAACGCTGTGCCATCGCCTCCTAAAACGATCGCCAGATCGATAGGCTGAGACACCGATGCCAAAAATACCGGATAAGGGTTGTCTCGTGCTCCGCTTGGCCCTAGCAGCACCCGACAGTTACGAGCTTCTAGCTCACTAGCGCAGCGCTCTGCCCAACGTTGACTGAGTGAATGGCCAGACTTGTGAATAATAATGACTTGCTTTAGCTGCACACGCTCATCTTTTCAATCTGCTACCACTTCAGCAAGTTGAACTGCTCCATATCTACCGTATCGCGATTTCGATAGATAGACAGCACAATTGCAAGGCCAACTGCCGCTTCAGCCGCCGCAATTGTAATCACGAAGACTGTAAAGACTTGACCTTTCACCTGGGCAGGGTCAAGAAAATTAGAAAATGCCATTAGATTCAAGTTGACTGAATTTAGCAGCAGCTCAATTGACATAAGCACGCGGATAGCGTTACGGCTCGTCACCAGGCCATAGATACCAATGCAAAATAGAGCGGCGGCTAACAGGAGGAAGTACTGAAGTTGCATGGGAAGCGTTAGGGATTAACAGAGGAAAGAAATCGGGCTGTAAGTTGAGTTATTCAAGATAGAGGAAACAGGGGAATGAACCTTAAACTTGCTATCTTGTGCGGCTTCCACTCGCTTCAATTAACGATTGCCACCTGTCGTCAATTCGCGAGGCCGCTCTGGCACTGTCAATTGAGGATTTTGAGCTGCCTCTTCTGGCAAGTACTCACGCCGTGCAATCACGATCGCTCCAATCAGTGCCATTAAGAGCAACACTGAAACCAGCTCAAACGGCAGCAAGAAGTCGCTAAAGAAATGCTTTCCAATCACCACTAGCGCATCATCTCCAGCAATTGGAGCGCTTGAGAGCGTCCAGGGGGTGGCAACTACCATCGTTCCCAGCAGGCCAAACAGACCTAGACACACTAAAGCAGTCGCCGCTTTGCCAATCCATGCTTTTTCGACTGGCACAAAATCTTGCCGTTTGTTGACCAGCATGATGCCAAATAAAATCAATACATTAACTGCCCCTACATAAATCAGGATTTGGGCAGCGGCGACAAACCCAGCATTCAGCAAAATGTATAGTCCAGAAATGCTGATAAAAACGCCTGCCAGCAAAAAGGCTGAATAGACAATGTTGTCTAGCAATACTACGCCAAGGGCAGTCCCTAGCATCATTGCAGCCAGCAATGCAAATGAAACAATTTGAACGCCATCTGCCAGATTCACAAGCAATCTCCTGATTAGGGGCTAGAAAAAGGGACAACGGACGAGAAAGTCCGAAAGGGCTAAATGAGTGCAGGTCAAGTCTTGATGTGACCTACGATTTAGCGTTCTCCAAATCTTCCAGAATTTCTTCGGGAAGTTTACCAGCACGGCGAGAGCCAGCCGGTAAATCGTGGGGATCCAGCACGCCTTTGGGTAAGTAGACTAGTTGACGTAGAGGCGTCACCATTGGATCTTCGGTCACTTTGTAAGGCAACCGTCCGAGAGCAACACTGTCGTAATTCAGCTCATGGCGATCGTAGGTGGCCAGTTCGTATTCTTCTGTCATCGACAGGCAGTTAGTAGGGCAATATTCTACGCAGTTGCCACAGAAAATACAAACGCCGAAGTCGATACTATAGTGGTTTAGCTTT
>CASBQX010000115.1 GCA_949127925.1 Synechococcales cyanobacterium PMM_0002 | reverse complement strand
GCCGTCAAACCAGATTTGGTGGCGATCGAAAAGCTATTTTTCTACCGCA
This sequence comes from Synechococcales cyanobacterium PMM_0002, assembly GCA_949127925.1. Taxonomy (GTDB): domain Bacteria; phylum Cyanobacteriota; class Cyanobacteriia; order Elainellales; family Elainellaceae; genus CASBQJ01. The sequence continues at coordinate 14,128 of CASBQX010000115.1, read as the reverse complement.
TGGGCAATACCATTGCCGTTGCCCAGGCGAGAGGTGTGGTGATGCTCGTGCTCGCCCAACATCAGCTGCCCTTTGTTGAATTTACCCCTGCCCAGGTCAAGCAGGCGCTAACGGGGTACGGAGCCGCCGACAAGCACGCCGTTCAAGAAGCCGTTGCCCGTGAACTGGCGCTGACTACGATCCCGAAACCTGACGATGCCGCCGATGCGCTGGCACTGGCGCTAGCCGCCTGGTTCCAACAATAAATCCCCCCACCCGCCATGTCGCTTTCGACCCAACAGCAACAGGCAGCGGCTTGCCTCACCCAGCGCCAGTATGCAGAAGCGGTGCAGCTTTACCAAGCCTGCATCGCCGCCGCACCCGACGACCTTTCCCAGTATTGGCTCATGGCACAGGTTAAAGCGGAATTGAGCGCCATCGCCTGAGAGGATGTTTGAAAAGTAGTCTGCTGTGGTTTTAGGCACCTGCTGATCCCCCTAGCCCCCTTAAAAGGGGGGAACTGGATTCAAAGTCCCTCTTTTTAAGGGGGATTTGGGGGGATTTAAAACGTTTTGCTACTAACAATCAGACTTTTAAAACATCCTCTAATGATGGGGGATCGACTCTACCTCAGCGGCGGCAGCGGTCAGCCAATCCTGCATTGCCGGGAGTGCCCACAGCGCATCAGTGTAGGCTTGACAAACCGGATCGAGCGTAACGCCGTAGGTGATGAAGCGGGAAACCACCGGGGCGTACATGGCATCGGCAATGCTGAAATCGCCAAACAGCAGGTCTCCACTGCCGCCAAACCGCTGGCGACACTCGCGCCAAATCGCCGTAACGCGGTCAATATCTGCCTGCACATCGGGGGCAACTCCCAGATCGGTGTGCCGAGCGCGACAGTCCATTGGCAGGTGGGTGCGGAGTTTGGCAAACCCGGCGTGCATTTCGCAACTGACGGCACGGGCGATCGCCCTCGCATCGGGTGCTGCGGGATAGAGCTGTGCGGCGGGCACCAATTCTGCGAGGTACTCACAAATCGCCAGCGATTCCCAGATGGTCAGCTCGCCATGTTGCAGCACGGGCACGCGGCCAGAGGGAGAATAGTGCAGCAGGCGATCGCGCGTTTCAGGTCTATCCAATGGAATTCGGATTTCCTCAAACTCAAGCCCTGCCTGCTTCATCACCAGCCAAGAGCGCAGTGACCAAGAGGAATAGTTTTTATTACCAATGATGAGGGTAAAGGCAGCCATGAGAGACGAGAACTAGGAAAAAACGAGGCTAGGAGCATCAATCACCAATGAGCGAGCCACTTAGCGCATGAAACCAATCAGAAAGTACGCCCCAAGCTAGTCGATAATTAGCGTGGGGCGCAGTTTTAAGTTCGCACAAGTTTTAAGTTCGCACAAACAAAGGAACTTATGAGCAGAACCTAGTAGAGTTCTTCTTCTTGATGCGTCAGGATCGTAACGTCGGAGGTGGGGTAAGCCACACACGTCAATACATAGCCAGCTTCGATCTGGTCATCATCTAAGAAGGATTGATCAGATTGGTCAACCGTACCCTCTTTGATTTTGCCAGCACAGGTAGAGCAAGCGCCTGCACGACAGGAATAGGGTAAGTCAATTCCCTGTTCTTCAGCAGCATCAAGGATGTACTCGTCATCGGGAACTTCAATCGTCGTATTTAAGCCTTCGGCTTCGTTAATCAGTGTGACCTTAAACGTTGGCATGCAACAGTCCTCTCAAAATACTTGAAACGGCAGTAGGGGTTCACCCATTGCAAATCCTATAGCTTAATCGCTCACCGGGTGACCCTATTTCTGATACTACGTGAAAACCTATTAACCTGTAACCTGAGATCACCGCTGGGATGAATGGGATTCGTAATTAAAAACCACCGTTCGATCCTGAATTGCTTATATCTGCAAATTAAATCACCCCCATCAGGCATAAAAGATTCGCTTCTGTGACAAGAAAAAAGGCGGCATCTAGAATTGTCGTAACCCTAGGTAGTTTGGGTCGGAGCCTTGCTGCATCAGCGTCTCACCGCTGCCAACGGTTGCCGCCGTGCTTGAGCGATCGCCAGCACAGTGCGATAGTGAGTCATAAATCGGGAACGAGCGAGGCATTTTGTGAAAGTAGGTTTAGTAGGCACCGGGTATGCCGCCAAAGTGCGGGCTGAGGCATTTCAAGCTGATCCGCGATCGCATCTCATTGCGATGACGGGGCACGATGCCAATAAAACAGCAGAATTTGCCCAGAGCTATGGAGCTGAGGTTGAAACCACTTACGCGGATCTGATTCAACGGGCGGACATTGACCTAGTCGTCATTGCCACGATCAACCGGGATCATGCGGCGATCGCCCGGGCAGCGCTGAGCACGGGCAAGCATGTGGTAGTGGAATATCCGCTAGCTTTGGCCGTTAGCGAGGCCAAGGAATTGCTGGCCTTAGCCCAAACGCAGCAAAAACTGCTGCATGTTGAGCATATTGAGTTGCTCAGTAGCATTCACCTAGCCATCCGCAGCGCCTTGCCTCAGATTGGCACCCCGTTTTACGTCCGCTACAGCGACCTAGTGCCCAAGCGGCCTGCACCCGCTAAGTGGACATATCAACTAGATCTGTTTGGGTTTCCCCTAGTGGGTGCCCTGTCGCGGCTAAATCGACTCATCGACTTATTTGGTGCGGTCAAAACAGTGAGCTGTCAGGCGCGCTACTGGTCAAAATCTGGAGCCATCAACGCCTACGATAGCTGTCTATGCACCGCTCAGCTCCGGTTTGTCAGTGGCTTGGTGGCAGATGTCACCTACGGTAAGGGCGAAGCGCTATGGCAGGCTGAACGGACGCTGACCATTCATGGAGACCAGGGGGCGATCGCACTCAATGGTGAAACGGGCATCTTGATCCAGCTTGACCAGACCTCCCCGCTTGAGCTGGGTAGCCGTCGCGGACTGTTTGCCCAAGATACTGCCCAGGTGCTAAATCATCTGCTAGATGGGACGCCGCTCTACGTCACCCCCCAGGTGAGCCTCTATGCCCTCACGGTGGCAGATGCGGCGCGGCAGTCGGCAGAAACGGGGACAGTCATCACGATAGATTGATCCTCAGCTAGCGGCCTAGCAAGTTGGGAAACCCCTCACAGCCACCAGGGATAGTTGCGCGGGTTCTAGACCCGCCCCAAGTACAGCAGTAGCAGCGTTGCTCTTGAGACATGCGTTTGGCATCGGTAAAGTCTGCATTTTCAACGACGGCTCCGGTGTGTTCACCCGTGGCATAGTTCGGCACCAGGGTGCGGCTGCGCGGCGTGGCGGTTTGCACCACCCCATAGAACAATCGTGCTCCCTGCAAATCAGAGGCAGACAGATCGGCTTCGCAGAGAATCGTGCGGGAAAAATTGGCCTTCACCAGATCGCACTGGTTTAGATTGGCGCGAATCAAGTTGACATCTGTGAGGTCAGTCCAGCGCAGATCGGTTTTGGCCAGGTTGGATCCAGCCAGCATCACACCCAAATCAATCACTCGCACACCATAATTTCTGTCTTCTTGATAGCCACCGGAACCATCTAAAATGGCTCGCCCCAACAGGCGATCGCGTCTTAGCGGCGTTAGCAGTTTAGAGCGAGACAAGAACCGGATGACTTTAGCTTTGCCGATCGCATCAATGCTGCTGAGAATCGCTGCTGTTCGACCTTCGGCGATCGCCCGCTCCTGAGGCCAATCTTCTAGCAACCCGTCAGAATCTAGCACCAGCTCCGAGATCCCTTGAAAATAGGAATCAATCGTTTGCTGCTGGGTAATCAAATTCTGCTGAATCGTCAAATCCTTCGAAATCACATATTGCCGCCATGCCACATACACCGCCAGCAACGCAATCAAAATTTGCCCCACCGCTCCAATCACTTCGCCAGCCGAGCCGGCTACATCCCAATCCACCCGTAGCAGCAATTCGGTGAGGCGACGACTTAACCCAGTAAACCTGACGAGGCCGACTAAGGCCACAACCACGCCCAAAACCGCTGCGGTAAACAGCCGCTGCTGCAACGACATCAGCTCGGTCACAACGGCCCACAAGTCACGCCATAGCACCTGCACCGACAGCACCAGTGCCACAATCGACCCAGCAATCCCTAGCCAGGGCAGATTTACCACGATCCCCACCAGTGCCAGGGCGATCGCCAACAGCAGAATTAGCAGAAACGACGTTTGACGCTGAGCCACTTGGCTGCGAGAAACGGTAGATGAGGTAGAGGTATCGTAGTCGTGCAGGCTCGACAGCCCTCGGCTGGCCGTCGCCGCCGTAATCGACAGGTCTACCGCTGGTTCGGCAGAGGCAGACGCATTGACTGAAGTGGCAGGCGGCAAGCTGGGCGATGAATTAGCACTTTGCAGGGATGGCGTGCCCGCCTGCGGCAAATTTGGATCTGGAGTCATAGCGGGTTGGCAGGTCAGACAGAAGAACGGGCAACGGCTCCATTTTATAGCAACCCCGACAGAACAAAAATTCGGCACCGTTCCCAAGAAGGCACCGAACTGCTAATTTTTTCTCCAGATTTTGCCTAAAGTCCCAGTGATGGGGAGGGAATTGTGGTGGTGTAATCGGGTCGCAGTGCCTCAGCAGATTCGGGAGCCTCACGCTGCACTTGGCCCAAACAAACCGCATTGTATAGGGTTTCTAGGGCAGTCAGGTCTTGTAGGCTATGGGTTTTGATCGTCAATAGTTGCCGAATGAGTCCTTCGGACTCCACACTAAGGCATCCTGTCTGAAAGGCCGATTTCACCAATCTGTCAATCATATAGAAATCCTGTCACTATGTCGCTGGCGCTGCCTTGCATCTAATATCGCTGACTGAGCACTTGCCGAAGTTGATTCAGATCCCCCATTCCCTGTGATGTCGGCGGCCAAATAGTGTGATATAAATCACTGACATATTGGTTCAACTTACGGGCTGAATGAAGACAGCTTAAATAGAGCTGCTATCTTAAAATTTGTTATCTGTAAGATACTTTACTAATTCGGAGCAGAGATCCTGTGGGCATGTTGAGGAGTCAGGTCTAATGGTTAATCTTGAACTGTTATCTCAACCATCGGTATTGCAGCTGGCGCGGGCGGGAGACTTTCAGGCGATCGCCTACTGGCTCAATACGTATTTGGTGCCCCAAGAGATCTATGCCCGAGTGGCGGTCGATCGACCCGGTTGGCTGCTGGTGCTAGTGGAATTTTGTCAGCCGCCTGATCGCGATCGCCTCAACCGCTTTGTCTGCCATCGCCTCTGTCGGCTTAATTCTGACGTGATCCAAGGGGTGCGAATTGTGGCGCGCCCGCTAGGTTCACCCAATACTTGGTGGGATCGATCGATCCGGCTGGCTACCGCACCTAGGCGTTCTGCTCGCCCCTCGCGCCCTGCTCGCCCCACTCGCCGCCTTCGTTCGCCCCACCCGTCGCATCGCGCCGTTCAGGCGCATCCAGCAACATCAGCCCGCAGCTTGCCCCGCTCAACCCATAAACGACGGCGATCGCCCGCCGCCCTGGCGCTGGCCCACCGCTCCGTCGTTACCCCCGTACTCACAGAGAGCATGCAAGCCCTAACTGAGTCGGCACGCGCTCTCACCGCCGCGTTGGTAGACTCTACTCGCCAACTCTCTCCCGCTCAAGTAGCAATGTTGGGCAAGGCAGCAGCAGCAGTATTTTTAGTCAGTTTTGGGGTTGTGGTCACAAGCCGCAGTCTGCCTTTGTGGGGTGATCCGTCGGATCGCCCCATGACCGTTCAAACCTCGTCTGGCAAAGTCTCGGTGATTCAAGCCAATGCGATCGCCGACCCCACAGACCCCACCGTAACGCTAACGTTTAGCAGCGACCCAACCGTTAACCTCACCGCTGCCGAAGCGAGGGATCAATCGCTAGATCAGGCGACGTTTCCTGACGGGATCACGAATGCGGCCACTAGCTGGCCAGTCCGTGAACGCAACGATCCCCTGGGTGCAGGTTCTCTGGGTGCAGGTTCTCTGGGCGCAGGTTCTCTGGGCAAATCCGATATTTTAATGACGAACCTAGATCAGCCAGTCAGCGATCCCCAAGCCCTTCTGGGTGCAACCCGCCAGTCAGCCGCGAGCACCGAAACCACGGGATTGAAGCGATCGCCCGCCACCGACAGCGTTACCGTCGTCAGCCTATCAGGCGAACCGCTGGGGCAAAACGGCTCGGCGGAGCTAGTCAAAACCCTAGAAGCGGTCGAAAAAGCGGGGATGTATAGTGTGGGTGCGGGTCGCAACCGCCACGAGGCTCGTCGTCCCGAGATCATTGATGTGCGAGGCAAACGGATTGCCTACCTGGCCTATGCCGACTCCGACGCGCACGCCGCCAAAGGCTGGCAGGCAGGTACCAACCCAGCCTTAAAAGCACAGGTCGCAGAAGACATTCAGGCAATCCGAGACCAAGTAGATTGGGTTGTTGTCAACTATCGCTGGAGCCAAGATCTAGCCAGCTTTCCAGCTGAATGGCAGATGACGGTAGCGCGCCATGCCATTGACCAAGGAGCCGACCTCGTGGTGGGCTATCACCCCAATGTGTTGCAGGGTGCCGAAATTTACAAAGGGCGGGCGATCGCCTATTCCTTGGGAAATTTTGTGCTCCAAGATAGCAGCAAAACCGTCAATACCGCAGCGATGAATCTTGCCAGCGACAGCGGCAAGCCGATAGCCGCACCTGTCAAAACCCAGTACGACACCGCCATGCTAAAGGTGTCGATCAAAGATGACCAGATGAAGCTAGAGTTTTTGCCCGTGCAGGTCAAAGATGCTCAGCCTACCATCGCCCAAGGCCAAAAGCAGACCGAAATTCTGCGCTATCTGGGTCAGGCATCGTCCCTATTTGAAATTCCGCTGCGATCGCCTGCGGTGCTGAATCGACTAGACCGTACTAGTGCCCCCAGTGCAGCAGATCCCCGTGCAGCAGATCCCCGCGCAGCACCCCCAGCCGCCCCTAATGCAGTCCCCAACACAGCGCCTCCAGCCTTCCCGCCAGCCGCAGACGACAATGAACCCCAGTCCGCTCCCGATCAACGCCTCTCTCCCGAGGACGGATCGGACTCCTTCATCAACTATCCTCAGCCGCCAAAAACCACGCCTAAATCTGCCCCCACTCCGGCAAACGCCAACGACCAAAAACCGTCTCCCGCGTTGTTCGATTCACCTCAAACTTCCCTGCCTACGTCAACCCCAGAGCGCAACCCAGAGCACAATGTCACCCAACCGTCCGCCGCTAGCCCTCCCGACTCTCAGAGCCAGGTAAAACCGCCGTTAGCAGCTCTTCCCGTCCATCTGCTCTCGTCGGTTTCAGCCACGACATCTCAGCCGCCTGCAACCCCAGTACTAGCCGGATCGATGCCTCAATCTGCCACAGGGGGCGCGAGTCATCACTAAATCTCACGAAATTGTTACGGAATCTCCACTTTGCGAACAGGTCAAGGCATGATTGGGGGGTAGTTGCTCCGTAAAAACAAGGACGACCCCCGAGTGTTTAACGTTGACATCCAGCAAAAGCAGTATAAAACTTACGTTTTGTCTGACAACTCGACCCAAGCTCGGGCAGAAGTATTGCCGGAACGAGGTGGCATCGTGACCCGATGGTCAATCGCGGATCAAGAGCTGCTGTACTTAGACGAGGAGCGGCTGACGGATCCTAGCCTCACTGTGCGAGGTGGGATCCCAATCCTGTTTCCCATCTGTGGCAACTTGCCCGACAACACCTACACCCACAACGGCCAGACCTACACGCTCAAGCAACATGGTTTCGCTCGTAATTTGCCCTGGCAAGTGAGTCGAACTGAGAGCATTGCCAATGCCAGCGTCACTGTGGTGCTGACCAGCAATGCCGAAACCCTGGCTGTTTATCCATTTGAATTTCGGCTAGAGTTTACCTACATCCTGCGGGGTAATTGCCTAGAGTTACGGCAGCAGGTGGTCAACGTGGGTCACGAACCGATGCCGTTTTGCTTGGGTCTCCATCCCTACTTTTGGGCACCGAACAAAAAACGTCTAGAATTTGAGATTTCCGCTAACCGCTTCCAAGATCAGCGCAGTGGAATCATGCATGATTTTTTGGGTGGATTTGATTTTGATCTAGATGAGGTAGATGTCTTATTTCGTGAACCCACAGCAAGTTCTTCGGCAGTTCAAGACTATAGCCGCAACTTGCAAGTGCAGATCAGCTACGAAGATCCCTATTCAATGCTGGTGTTTTGGACTTTAAAAGGCAAGGATTTCTATTGCCTGGAACCCTGGACGGCTGGGCGCAATGCCATCAATACAGGCGATCGCCTTACCTGGTTAGCCCCCGCCGCAAGTCTTTCCACCAACGTTCGGCTAATGGCGCTTAGCCTCTAATCAGGCTGGCTTAACTTAATCCGGCAACTGGGAGGCAACTGGGGGTGGAGGCGATCGCCAGCAAAAATTGCATCACAAAAACAGCGAATTTATGATACCTTAGTTAGTCGGTGCGGTAATACGGCACTCTGCGGGTCGCTAGCTCAGTGGTAGAGCATTCGGCTTTTAACCGACTGGTCCTGGGTTCGAATCCCAGGCGACCCATAAACAGCGAAACGCGAGAAATCTGTCTATTTTCTAGAGGGCTAGGCGAATTCCCCATGAGCATTTATACTTAGTTTCAATGGGTCTTAGCCCAGTGGCACTCTGAGTAGTGATATATACGAATGATAAAGATACAATTCACTGCGAATGGATAAAGTATCTTAAGATTGTCGTAAGAATTTTTTCTTGCTTTGACCCCTCAAATTAGCTGACTTACACCGACTAGGAGGAATCTCTATGGCGCTTGTGCCAATGCGACTGCTGCTGGATCACGCAGCCGAGAACGGCTACGGTATTCCCGCGTTCAACGTGAACAACATGGAGCAGATTCAAGCCATCATGCAGGCTGCTCATGAGACCGACAGCCCCGTGATTTTGCAAGCTTCTCGCGGCGCTCGCAAGTATGCTGGCGAGAATTTCCTACGCCATTTGATCTTGGCAGCGGTCGAGACCTACCCTCACATCCCCATCGTGATGCACCAAGATCACGGTAACGAGCCTGCTACCTGCTACTCGGCCATCAAAAACGGCTTCACCAGCGTCATGATGGACGGTTCCCTAGAGGCCGACGCCAAAACGCCTGCTAGCTACGAATACAACGTGGCTGTAACCAGTGAAGTGGTAAAGGTCGCTCACTCGATCGGAGCCTCTGTTGAAGGCGAACTCGGCTGTTTGGGTTCGTTGGAAACAGGCAAAGGTGAAGCTGAAGACGGCCACGGATTTGAGGGTGAATTAGATCATTCTCAGCTGCTGACCGACCCTGACGAAGCCGTTGACTTTGTAGAGCGCACCCAAGTAGACGCGCTAGCCGTGGCGATCGGCACCAGCCACGGAGCCTACAAATTTACCCGCAAACCTACGGGTGAAATTCTGGCTATTAGCCGCATCGAAGAAATCCACAACCGCCTGCCCAACACCCACTTGGTGATGCACGGTTCTTCTTCAGTTCCCGAAGATCTGCTCGCGATCATCAACCAATACGGTGGCACTATTCCTGAAACCTACGGCGTACCCGTTGAGGAAATTCAGAAAGGGATTAAGAAAGGTGTGCGCAAGATCAATATCGACACCGATAACCGCTTGGCTATTACCGCTGCTGTGCGTGAAGCCTTGTTCACAAACACCAAGGAATTTGACCCACGCCACTTCCTCAAGCCTTCGATCAAGTACATGCAGAAGGTTTGCGCCGATCGCTACAGCGAGTTCTGGGCAGCCGGCAATGCTAGCAAGATCAAGCAAATCTCGACCGATGACTACGCGGCTAAGTACGCCAAAGGTGAACTGACTCAAGTTGCCAAAAAGACCCTTGCTGTCTAAAATTCTCTGGACTCCTAGCAGGAATCATTTCCCGGCAACGCTGACATAATTCCTGTTCTTAAAGCTCCTTAAAAAGCCAGCTCGACCTTGATTAAGGCCAAGCTGGCTTTTTAGGTTGAACGTTCTAGGTAGAAGCTACTGCGGCAACTGGAGACAGGTCAGCATCCGCAACGTAGCTGCCGCCGCATAGTTCCGCTGGGTAGCGTCATTAGGGGCAAATGCAGTTCCCTGCTCGTTTAGAGGCGACGCCACACCACAGAAGCCAGACAGCTCTGTAATGGTGGCAGCAGCCCAATGATTGGCCGTGTCAGAGAACACTCTGGGCGTTTGGGTTGGTAATATAGTCGCCGCCGAACCCCGCGCCGTTTTGGCAAACAGAGTCGCCTTCCTTAATACCGCCATCATCTCTGCCCGCGTCACGGGTTGATTGGGTCGGAAGGTGCCATCTTCATAGCCGCTGACAATGTTGTTGTCGCGGGCAAACTGGATTTTGGCAGCGCTCCACCGGGCGGCACTCACATCGGAGTAGGGATCGGCACTGGCGCTGGTTGGCAGTCGTAAGATGACGCCAGGAGCCTTGCCGACGGCGTCTAGAACCATCGAAACCAGCTGTTCCCGAGTCAGGGTTGCGGTCGGTCGGAAGGTATTGTCTTCAAACCCAGCAATAAACCCTGCCCCTACCGCACCCCGGATTTCGCTGGCGTAGATATCACCTGCAATATCGGTGAACGTGACAGCGGGAGGAGTCGGCGTGGGGGTAGGAGTCGGCGTGGGCGTGGGGGTAGGAGTCGGGGTAGGCGTAGGAGTGGGTGTCGGTGTCGTTGGGTCTGGGGTGGTTGGAGGTGTTGCCCCTTCATAGGTGAGATAAACATGCCCTAGGGTGCGATCGCCAAACGTTCGTTTAGTAAAGCGCCAACCGGGCTGCAAGCTAACTTTAGTAAAATCAGTATCATTCCTCCCATTCACTCTGCCAACCAATAGTTCGGGTTGAGAGCGACTATTAGGCGTGCCGACCAGCAAGAGATCGCCATTTCGCGGCACCACCCGTAAACTATAGGACAAGCCTAAGTCTTGCCCATTGACTCGGATAGAATAGCCGTTACGGTCAGTGCTGCGAGAACAAATTCCTGTGAAATTGAATTGCAGCAAGAGTGGCTCGACCCGAGTCGGGTTCACGCCACTTTCACTCCAACAGGGACGGGCATCGGACACTTGCTCCAGCACGACCAAGCGACGAGTCGTAATACCGGGAGATGATAGCGCCACAAATCGACGCTGATCGACCTCTTGCTGGCCAAATGTAGTAGTCAAGGGGGCACTCGGAATCGGGTCTACCAGAACCGGGTCTATTTGAACTGGGTTTACTTGAATCGGGTTTACTTGTTTAAGGCCAGCAGCAGTGGTAGAGAGCGGGACAGATGCAGCGCTCATTGCCACGGTGGCAAGCGCAAGAAAAGAAAGGCTTAAACGTTTCATAGCAGCGGATCAGCACCAATATTGGAATTTGGAATGAAGTGAAATAAATTAAGCAAGCGCTAAGGGGGAAAAGCGCTAAGGGAAGTTATTCAACAAGGGAAGTTATTCAACCGGACTAAAACTAACTACCTGCGTGCCGGAGAGGACGACAAACAGTTCACGATTGGAACCCTCAAATTGACACTCTACGGTCACGATCGCCTCTCCCCCAAGAGGCTGTTGACTCACTACTTGAGAGCTAATAATTCGCTGAAAGGCACCACTTTCCGCCACAATGTCGTTCCAGTTTTGGCGTAAGGTGCGGTCGGTTACGTCTTGCGCCCCTACCCCATAGCCTTGGGCAGCATCGGCAAACTGTTGCTCTGCTAGTTGGGTAATGAAGTCTTCAGCGGTCGCAGTCAGGCTAGAAGCCTGGGAGACCATGCTGGGCTGTTGCAAGATCACTGGGCTTTGCACTAGAGGAGATAATACATTCACTGCTACGACAGCGGGCAGCAGCATGGAAAAGAGGTTTACCTTCATAAAAGTCTCCATTAGAGTAGATAAATCCGGATTCTTTTAGAGATGACTATTATGCCAAATAAATTGTGCCCGATTTTTCTGATTTAGTCTTGACAAAAATCTTAACCTAGACGTAGCATCACCCAACATTCATCTGCGCCTGAATAGCGGGTATCTGCTGGTTTGCCAAGCCAAAGTAGCCCTGTAGCGCTTGAGCTACCAGGGTTTATTCAGTGAGTCTGAAATAGCTCAATTTTTGTTAAATAGATCAAACATTTGGCGGCAGAAGTCTTTCAACTTCTCACGAATTTCTTCAGCAGGTAGGCGATCGCCCAAAAATTGCCAGCTTTCTACCGTTGAAAGCCGCCATTGCTCACCCTGATGGGTAAACCCTACCGCCTCAACCCCGATCGCTCGACGAGATTGGGTTGCAGCATCTTCAAAAAAGCGGATTTGCAGCAAAATGCTGCGGGCTTGAAATCGGGGACTCCAGCCGGGTAGGTGGAAACCAACGTCAATCGAATCGGGGTCGATCAGTTCGCGGGTATCGGGATCATTGGCCCACGGTTTGAGGTCGGCGCGCGCATCTGGAAATTGAGCCTTGAATAAATTGACTAAGGCAGCAATTTTTGCCGTCACTTCAAGCCCCCTTGCCTGTTCTGCTGCGTTCACGCCACTGACTCCCGCAATTGATATTGACGTGTAGATTAATGTTTTCTTAGCAGAGAACTTAGTCTACCTTGCATATAAAGAATTATGTTCTAACAGATAGAGCAGCGGGATAGTGATTCTCAACACCATTTTGAGCAGATGCAAGGCTTGCCCTGGAAAAGGCTAGAATAGCTGGCTCTCGGACGCGACTGCCAGGTAGCATGATAATTGTCCCAACGGGATAGATTCTATGAAGTTTAGTCAACTGCTGTTTGCATTAGAAGCGATCGCCCCACTGCTTGCTTCTGACCTCGCTGCCGATCCAGAGGTGGCGGGTGTGGCGGCAATCGACGCTGCTAGCCTTAGCTGCCTCAGCTACATTGAAGGGGCTAAGTTTGCGGCACAGGTGGGCACTACCCATGCCAGCGCCCTGATTTTGCCAGCAGACGCAAAATTACAGCAGCTAGCGACAGACCATGGAATTGCCTGGGTCGCCACACCCGACCCTCGCCTCCTGTTTGCCGCCGCGATCGGCCAATTCTACCAGCCGTTTCGGCCTGCTGCCAGCATTCACCCCACCGCAGTGATTGATCCGTCGGTGCAGCTGGGCGATCGCGTGGCCATCGGCGCGCATGTGGTGATTCAGCCCGGTGTCACGATCGGCAGCGACGTCTGCATCCATCCCAATGTGGTGATTTACCCCGGCGTGGTGGTGGGCGATCGCACCCTGCTGCACGCCAACTGCGTCATCCACGAGCGCAGCCAAATTGGCACAGATTGCGTCATCCACAGCGGGGCGGCGATCGGTTCCGAAGGGTTTGGCTTTGTCCCGACCCGTGAGGGCTGGTTCAAGATGGAGCAGTCGGGCTACACGGTGCTCGAAACTGGCGTGGAGGTAGGCTGCAACGCCACCATCGACCGTCCCGCTGTCGGCGAAACCCGGATTCATCGCCACACCAAACTCGACAACCTCGTCCACATTGCTCACGGCTGTGATGTGGGAGAAGGGTGCGCCATGGCCGCTCAGGGCGGGCTAGCGGGCGGAGTGCGGCTGGGGAACCGGGTGTTTTTGGGCGGACAGGTGGGTATTTCCAACCAGGTGCGAGTTGGCGATGGCACCCAGGCCGCCGCGCAGACGGGCATTACCAGCGATCTGGCAGCGGGATCTGTGGTCATGGGCACCCCCGCTGTCCCGTTTCGCCAGTTTTGGAAAACCGCCGCTCTCTTAAGCCGACTGCCCGAAATGTACCAAACACTAAAGCAGCTGAAACGGCGATCGGATCAGAATTCGTAGCCCGTCTAGCCAGAGTTGGCCAGACAGGTCTGCTTTTAGCCTAATTTTGGGCTGTAATGTACTGCAAATGTGGCTGCGATGCAGTAATGTAGCTCCGATGCAGTAATAGTGTTGTGTGGAAAGAATGTGGTGCGGATCAGAACCCAGATGATTTCACACCCATTTCATGCCACAGAAATCTCCAAATGAATATGCGATGTGCAACTTTAAGACAGCCCTCATCCCCTAGCCCCTTCTCCCAAAAGGGGCTACCGTGTACACACAAGTCTTCTGATCTAGCCTCAACTGGGTTTGATCCCCCCCAACCCCCCTTAAAAAAGGG